>NZ_JAMYVS010000002.1:0-185000 GCF_040324255.1 Mesorhizobium sp. M0001 | reverse complement strand
AAGTCTCGTTCGAACCTTCTATCCCTGGCGGGATAAGAGGTTCAGCAGGACTCTGCCGCCCACGTTTCTCTTTCTTCAATATTCAATTTTCAAAGAACAGACATCACTTCACGCAATGTCGTGGCCCGTTCCACCTCTGGCTTCGGGGCCGTCCGAGTGTCGCTTACGCGGCTCTCTTGAATTCTCACAAGGGCTTCTCAGAAGCAAACTGCTTCGCCGCCAGCGGCGCACCGCCCTCGTTCGTGAGGCGTATATAGTCGCCACCAACCAGAACTGTCAACAGTCATCGACGATGTTTTTGAACTTTTTGCGACAGAAGTTTGGCGCCGGCGGACTGCCCCAAGGGAACATTGGCGTTGCCAAAAAGGAGCCCTATTGCCGCCGCATTGCCGTTCGACACCAAGGCCAACAAAGAAGGGCTCGGCGCGGCCCGCAAGGTGCCTTCCTATAAGAGCCAAAGCGGGGTCTGCGCATCACCGGTTCGGACCCTCCTACAAGAGGATTTAGGAGGCTCCTATAAGAGGATAAAGTCGCCTCTCTGTAAGGGGCTGTAAAACAGAGCGTGTGCGTGGGGATTTCGCCGCTTCGTTGACTTCACTCGCCGTGACAGGCAAATGTCATGGCCCAACAGAAGCGAAAAGCCGTTCCGCCCGGGGAAGAAGCAGCCTTTCTGGATGCCAGACACGGAAGATGTCATAGCCGAACTCGGCAATGAGCCGCCGCTGATCGCGGATGGCCGCAGCGGCCCGCCCGACCGGCGCGAGGTTTCGGCGCGCTGGCTGTCGGGCACCTTTCTTACCGGCGTGACCTCGAGTGTGCTGATGGGCGTGGCGTTGTTTGCCGCCCTTGACGGCCGCCAGCAGCTGGCAACCCCGCCCGAAATCGCCGAACTGGCCCAGCTCGAAAGCGGCGGCGATTCCGGCGAGGTCGCCAAGACCACCAGGCTGGTGGCGCCGCGCCAGATCGCCAAGGCCAAGGACCGCCGGCGCATGGAAGTGTCGATGGTGACCAAGGTCGGTGACCGCGACGTTATCCACACCATGCCGTTCGTGCAGATCAAGATGGCGCTGGCCGCCGGCCACACCACCAACCGCGCCTATCCGCCTTTCGACCCGATGCAGGTGTTCGGCGACGATGGCGACTCGACGCCGGCGCAGCCGGCGACGGCTTCCGCAGTTGGGGGCCAGATCTACGGCGCCAAGGTCGAAAGCGAGATGAGTCTGAAGACGGTCGATTTCCCGGTCGAGACGGCCTCCTTCGACGAGAAAAGCGACCTGTCCGCCGACGAGGTGGAAAAAGTGGTGCGCGAAGCCGGCACCGACCTCAGCGACGGCGCCGTGCAGGTCGCCTCGCTGCATTATGTCGACCCGCAGCGATTCGGCGATGCCTTCGCCGAATCGATGGCCGGCTCCTACGACGTCAAGATCGTGCCGGAAAACGTCTCGGTGGCGCCGCGCGTCGCGCTCGACGACCAGACCCCGGCTTTCGCCGAGGAAATCATTCCCTTCACCAGGGACCGCGACATTGCCGAGGCTTTCGCTGATTCGGGCTATACGGGCGATGACGCCACCGGCATGGCGGAGGCGATCGGCAAGCTGCTCAACGCACCGGCGCTGAAGGCCGGAACCGTGCTGCGGGTCGGGCTCGAGGTACATGGCGACGCCGCCAAGGTCGTTCGCACCAGCGTCTATGACAAGACAACGCACATCGTCACCATCGCGCTCGACGACCGCGGCCAGTATGTGCCGGCGCAGGAACCGGAGCCGAACCCCGAATTGCTGACCGCGTTCGACGATTCGTCGGCACCGGTGGTGGTGCGCGGCAATCTGCCGAACGTCTATGACGGCATCTACCGCGCCGCCTATTCCTATGGCATGTCGAAGAAGCTGACCCAGCAATTGGTCAAGCTCCTGGCCTCCGGCGTCGACTTCCAGTCCAGGCTCAATCCATCGGACCGCATCGACGTGCTGTTCTCGCAGCCTGACGGCGACGACCAGGCCTCCGACGAATCGGAACTGCTCTATGTCTCGTCGACCTTCGGCGGCCAGACACGCAATTTCTACCGCTTCCAGATGCAGGACGGCTCGACCGACTATTTCGACGAGGATGGATCGAGCGCCGAGCAGTTCCTGCTGCGCAATCCCCTGCCGGCCGGGAAATTCCGCTCCGGCTTCGGCGCCCGCCGACATCCGATCCTCGGTTATGTCCGCATGCATACCGGCGTCGACTGGGCGGCGCCGATCGGAACGCCGATCATCGCCGCCGGCAACGGCACCATCGAAAAGGCCGGCTGGGCCGGCGGCTACGGCAAACAGATCATCATCCGCCATGCCAATGGCTACGAGACCTCCTACAATCACCAGAGCGCCTTTGCCAAAGGCATCGAACCGGGCGTTCATGTCCGCCAGGGCCAGACCATCGGCTTCCTCGGTCAGACCGGCCTCTCCACCGGTCCGCATCTTCACTACGAGCTGATCGTCAACGGCACCAAGGTCGACCCGATGCGCGTGCGTCTGCCGGTCGGCAAGGTGCTGAAGGGCGACGACCTGGTCGCTTTCAAGCGCGAGCGCGAGCGCATCGATGAACTGCTCAAGCAGGAAGACAGCAATCCGCTGAAGGTCGCGAGCGCCAAGATCGAAGGCTAATGCATGTCGCCCAGAAGTGTGCCGCGGCTCTGGGACAAGGACATGTGTCAAAACAAAGACTTAAAGCGCGTCGTATGAATCCGTTTCAGCGCGACGCGCTTTAAGCCGTCACACTCGACGCCGGCGAATCATAATCGCCCCATCAGAGCATTCCGAATCGGGTCGGCTCCGAATCAGGTCGACTGCTCCTCTTCGGCTCGTGACCAAGGCAGCTTTTGCCCCGAAACGGTGGCCCAGGCGATAATAGCGGCAAGCAGGCAAAGCACGGCCGTCACTGTCGACACGGCCGCGAACGCCGCATCGCTGGCGGCGAGCCGTGTTGCATCAAGGTCTGGCGCCAGGCCGGCCAATGCCGGTTCGCCGAATCCCGGAATGCCCGGCCTAGCGCTGGTATCGAGCATCGTCGAATAGACCCAGGCCGCGAGCGAGCCCATCGCCGCCACAGCAATCAGCCCGCCAATGCGCGAAACCGCATTGTTGATGCCGGAAGCGGCGCCGGTATCCTTGTCCTCGACCGCGGTCATGACCGCCGTCGACAGCGGCGACACCACCAGCGCCATGCCGAGCCCCATCACGGCCATCAGCGGAAAGATACCGGTCCAGAAATTGTGAATGCCGGCATGAGTGAGCAAAGCCAGCCCGGCAAAGGCGATGGCAACTACCAGGCAGCCGCTGGCGATCGGAAAACGCGGACCGATGCGATCCGACCACTGGCCGACGAGACCCGACAGCAGCGCGATCGACGCCGACAGCGGCAGGAAGATGAAACCGACCTCTTTGGTGCTCAGCCCCCATCCGGCGATCAACAGCATCGGCAGGTAGAACAGATTGGCCGACAGGGCGAAATACAGGAAGAAGGTGGCGAGGTTGGCGCCGGCGAAGGCGCCGATCCGAAACAGCTTGAGATCGATCATCGGCTCGCGCTGCCGAAGCTCGAAGACGATGAAGATGATAAGCAGCACGGCGCCTGCGGCGATGCTCGGCCCCGACATCAGCCCGCTGCCTTCGGCGCTCATCGAGGTCAGTCCGTAGGCAAGCGCCCCGAAGGCAAGCGTGGCGAGAGCGGCGCCGCCGAGATCGAGGCTTCGCTTTTCCGTCGGCGCGTCGGCGGGAATCTTGGCCAGCAGGAGATAGATCGAGATCAGCCCGAGCGGCAGGTTGACGGCGAAGATCGCCCGCCAGATACCGCCGCCAAAGGCCGACAGAACGAAGCCGCCGAGCACCGGACCGAGCGCAGTCGTCAGCGCCGAGGCGGCGGCCCAGATGCCGATCGCCCGGCCGCGCTCCTTCTTCGGATAGGCCTTGGCGATGATGGCGAGGCTGCCCGGCACCATGATCGCCGCACCAATGCCCTGAATGGCGCGAAAGGCGATGAGCACCAGCGCATTCGGCGCCACCGCGCAGGCCAGCGAAGCGACGATGAACAGCGCAATGCCGGCAACGAAGGCGCGCCTGAGGCCAAACCGGTCGCCGGCGGCGCCGCCGGCCAGAATCAGCGCCGACAGCGTCAGCGCATAGGCGTTGGAAATCCACTGGACCTCGGCCAGGCTGGCGCCGAGGTCGACGCGCATTGCCGGCATGGCAATGGCCAGGATCGACCCGTCGATGAAGCCGAGCGCTGACGCCAGGATCGCCGCTACCAGCACGAACTTGCGCTGCGACTGCGGGCAAAATGTACCGTTGGAAAGCGACCTGGTCAGGGGAACGGCTGCGGCTTCGCTCGGAGACTTCATGAGCGTCTGCTTAGACTTGTTGCGGGCCGGCAACAACCAGCCAGCACCCTGCGCTCATGAATCCAGCTTTGGATATCGGCCTGCCTTAAGGGCAGGCCGATATCACTGCGCTGGAGCGCTCACTTGCTCCGCAACATCATCGGCCGAGGGACCGCCGACGAACTCGACGGTGACGCCCGGCGACACCAGCTTGGCCAGTTCACGCGCATCCCAATTTGTCAGGCGCACGCAGCCATGGCTTTCGGTCTTGCCGATCTTGGAGGGATCGGGCGTGCCGTGAATGCCATAGGTCGGCTTGTCCAGCGCGATCCACACCGAGCCGACCGGGCCGTTCGGACCCGGCGGGATGGTCAGGATCTTGTCGTTCTGGCCCTGCTTGAAATTGATGCTGGGGTTGTAGGTGTAGTTCGGATCGAGCGCGACGCGCGACACCGTATGAGTGCCGGTCGGCGAGGGCGTGTCGGCTGAACCAATGGTGGCCGGATAGGCCGCGACCAGCTTGCCACCGGCGTCATAGGCGAACACCTGCTTCTTGTCCTTGTCGGCGACGATGCGGGCAACCGGCGTCGCCACCAGCCTGCCGAAATTGGCGACCTTGATGATGGTGCCGGGACGGCTGAAGTCGGCCTCGGGATTGAGCCCCTTCAGGTAGTTCTCGTCCATGTGGAACCGTTCGGCCAAGGCTTCGGTGACGGAGGTGTAAGCCATGCGGTCGAGCTGCGCCTTCTGGCTGTAATCCTCCGGTATCGAGGCGACATAAGGCCCGGCCGCGTCCTCGGGCGTGATCGTATAATTGGCGAAAGCATCGCCACCGGTCTGCGCCAGCGCAGCCTGGATGCCGACCGCGTCGGTCGAGCGCAGATTGCTGCCGGTGATCTGGTTATAGGCGGCAAGCGCCTTGTCGACATTGGAGCCGAAGCGCCCGTCGACGACGCCGGGTGAAGCGCCGGCGCGGTCGAGCAGCACCTGCAAGGCGGCTACATCCTGGCGTGCGCCGAGTGAAAGCGAGGGATCGACCACGGTCTTGCCACCGGCTTTCGGCGGCAGCGCGGCCTGGTCGGCGGGCGCCGCCGGTTCGGCGGGATCGATAGAGGCTTCGTTCAGCGGCTGGCGCTTGACGGGCCGCGGTTCAGCGGATTTCGGCGCTTCCGGATAGGTGTCGCTGTCATTGGCATCATCCTGCGGAGCGGCCCCCAGGAATCTGTCGCTTTCAGGATCGTATTCATCAACCGGCGGGCCGGGGATTCGTCCCTGATCGTCCAGTTGCCTGCGGCGGAAACGCGCCATGTCTTCGGGATCGTCGAGATAGTAGCGGTCGTCGTCTTCGACCGGTGCGCGTCCAAGCTCACGTGCCCGCATTTCCCGGCGCAGCGCGCGGCGGTCGAGCCTGGTCTGCGGCGGCTGGATGGCGATGACCTTGCCGGTCTCGGCATCGACGATGACGCGGTTGCCCCTGGCGTCGTAATAGATGTCGAGATTGCCGTCCTGGGCAAGCACAATGCCGCCGCTATCGGCGGCGCGGAAGGCCGGCAGTGCGTTGTCCACAGTCGGCGATGCCATGGCGCTGGACGTGAGCAGCCCGGCGGCGAGCACCGAAAAGGCAAGGATCGTGCGGAACATGGTGGTCAAACTCTCCGGTACTTACAGCGCCGCGCGTCCGTTTGGACGCGCAGAGGACGCTGTAACACTTCATGTCTGCGCATGATCCTTTCCGAAAATCGAACTTCGATTTTCGGGGTCATGCGTAATTGCCGCCGCCCGGCAGTGTTCCCACCAGAACGTTCTCGCCACCGTTTGGATGCGCAAGGAACGCCCTGATCGTCAAAAGCCTGCAGGCAAACCCCTTCGCCAGCAAACCACAACATAAGCTTTCCAACATGAACCGGGCATGAAGATGGCGGATTACTGGTTGCTACAGGCCCAATTCCTTGCGCGTCTGCTTCGTCAGCTTGAGGACGACGAGGCGGTGGCTTTCGCCGAGATAGTCCTTCAGCGCATCATCATCCATGCTCTGGCTTGTCTGACGCTGGATCCATTTCATGCCGCGCGAGGCGAGATAGGGCGCCGGCCGGCAGCCGGGCTGATCCTTCAGCACGTCATAAGCCATTTCAGAGCATTTGAAGGTGACGAAGACGCCACCCTCCCGGTCATGGCCGGCGATGGTGAAGACCTTGCCACCGACTTTCCAGACATCGGCCCCGCCCCACTGCACGACATGCGTCGTCTGCGGCAGCGAGGCGCAGAAGCTGTTGTAGTCGTCCAGCGTCATCTGCACCCCCGTCAAAGGATTGTTGTTTCATAAGAAAATGCCGCGCGTCCGGTCGGACGCGCGGCGTTGGATCAGGCTGCCGCGTCGGTCGGCACCACAGTGGGCCTGGACCGGAAATTCAACCGGTCGGAGCCGGCGGTGACCTTGACGGTCGAGCCGTCGAGTATCTCGCCAAGCAGGATTTTTTCCGCCAGCGGATCTTGCAGGTCCTTCTGCATCACCCGCTTCAGCGGCCGCGCGCCATAGGCCGGGTCGTAGCCCTTCGCCGCCAGCCAGTCGATCGAATCCTGGTCGAGCGACAGTGTGATCTTGCGGTCGGCGAGCAGGCTTTCCAGCCGCTTGAGCTGGATCTCGACGATGCGGCCCATATCCTGCCGGCGCAGCCGGTGGAACAGGATCACCTCGTCGACGCGGTTGAGGAACTCCGGCCTGAACGAGGCTCTCACCACGCTCATAACCTCGTCGCGCACGGCATCGACGTCCTGCTCTTCGCCGAGATTGACCAGATATTCGGCGCCGAGGTTCGACGTCATGACGATCAGCGTGTTGCGGAAGTCGACCGTGCGGCCCTGCCCGTCGGTCAGCCGCCCGTCGTCGAGCACCTGCAACAGCACGTTGAAGACATCCGGATGCGCCTTCTCGATCTCGTCGAACAGCACGACCTGATAGGGCCGGCGCCGCACCGCTTCGGTCAGCGCACCGCCTTCCTCATAGCCGACATAACCGGGAGGCGCTCCGATCAGCCGGGCGACCGAGTGCTTCTCCATGTATTCCGACATGTCGATGCGCACCATGGCGCTCTCGTCGTCGAACAGGAAATTGGCCAGCGCCTTGGTCAGTTCGGTCTTGCCGACGCCGGTCGGTCCGAGGAACATGAACGAGCCGATCGGCCGGTTCGGATCCTGCAGCCCGGCCCGGGCACGACGCACGGCCTTGGACACCGCCTGTACCGCTTCGCCCTGGCCGACGACTCGCTTGCCGATCTCGTCTTCCATGCGCAGCAGCTTGTCGCGCTCGCCCTGCAGCATCTTGTCGACTGGAATGCCGGTCCAACGCGACACGATATGGGCGACGTGGTCGGGCGTGACCACCTCTTCGACCATGCCGGCCTTGCCGTCCTGGGCTTCGGCTTCCTTCAGCTTCTTTTCCAGTTCCGGGATCTTGCCATAGGCAAGCTCGCCGGCGCGCTGGAATTCACCCTTGCGCTGGGCAATGGCGAGGTCGTTGCGGGCCGCGTCGAGCTGCTTCTTGAGGTCAGCGGCGAGGCCAAGCTTCTGCTTTTCCGACTGCCATTTGGCGGTGATCTCGGTCGATTCCTCCTCGAGGCCGACGAGTTCCTTTTCGAGACGCGCGAGCCGGTCCTTTGACGCCTCGTCCTTCTCGACCTTCAGTGCCTCGCGCTCGATCTTGAGCTGCATGATGCGGCGATCGATCTCGTCCAGCGCCTCGGGCTTGGAATCGACCTGCATCCTCAGCCGCGACGCGGCTTCGTCGACAAGGTCGATCGCCTTGTCCGGCAGGAAACGGTCGGCGATGTAGCGGTTGGACAAGGTCGCCGCCGCGACCAGCGCCGAATCCGAGATGCGCACCTTGTGGTGCTGCTCGTACTTCTCCTTCAGGCCACGCAGGATCGACACGGTATCTTCCACCGACGGCTCGTTGACGAAGACCGGCTGGAACCGGCGGGCAAGGGCCGCGTCCTTCTCGACATGCTTCCTGTATTCATCGAGCGTGGTCGCGCCGACGCAGTGCAGTTCGCCGCGCGCCAGCGCCGGCTTCAACAGGTTCGAAGCGTCCATGGCGCCATCGGCCTTGCCGGCGCCGACCAGCGTGTGCATCTCGTCGATGAACAGGATGATGCCGCCGGCCGCCGAGGTGACTTCGTTGAGCACGGCCTTCAGCCGCTCCTCGAACTCGCCGCGATATTTGGCGCCGGCAATCAGCGCGCCCATGTCGAGCGCCATCAACTGCTTGTCCTTCAGCGATTCGGGCACGTCGCCATTGACGATGCGCAGCGCCAGGCCTTCGGCGATCGCCGTTTTGCCGACGCCCGGCTCGCCGATCAGCACCGGGTTGTTCTTGGTACGCCGCGACAGCACCTGGATGGTGCGGCGGATCTCGTCGTCGCGGCCAATCACAGGGTCGAGCTTGCCGGCGCGGGCATCGGCGGTGAGGTCGCGCGCGTATTTCTTCAGCGCGTCATAGCCCTGCTCGGCGCTCGCCGAATCGGCGGTACGGCCCTTGCGGACGTCGTTGATCACCTGGTTCAGCGCCTGCGCTGTGACGCCGGCCTTGGACAGGATATCGGCCGTCTTGGCCGACTTCTCCATCGCCAGCGCCTGCAGCAGTCGCTCGACCGTGACAAAACTGTCGCCGGCTTTCTTGGCCAATTCCTCGGCGGTCGAAAACACCTTGGCCAGCGGCTGCGCCAGATAAAGCTGGCCGTTGCCGCCTTCCACCTTGGGCATGGCCTCAAGGGCGGTCTCGACGCCAAGCTTGACGTCGCGCACGTTGCCGCCGGCCCGCTCGATCAGCGAGGCGGCCAGCCCCTCATCGTCATCGACGAGGACCTTCAGCATATGTTCGGGAGTGAATTGCTGGTGATTGCGCGAGAGCGCCATGGTCTGGGCGGACTGAATGAATCCGCGGACGCGCTCGGAGTATTTTTCGAGGTTCATATCTGTCTCCTTCCATCACCGGCCCGCTTTGCGGCACCGGATCAGATTGCGGTGACGGACCCGCTCATCCGAGCCGGGTCCAGTTCACGCCAGATATGGGGCGCAAGCCATTGCCGCTCAAGACGTCCGGCTGATGATATTGCATGGCCGAGCAAACGAAAACGGCGGAGATCTCTCTCCGCCGTTTCATCGACTTATGTCTTGTGGGTCAGTTGTTGGCGTCGACGGCGAACGGGTCGCCGGCAGGGCTTTCGGCCGGCGCCGCATCAACCACGTCAACAGCGGCAGCGGTCTCGCCGGCGCCATCCACCACCTGGCCACCACCAGACTGTTCGTCACCGACCTGATCGGCATTGTTGCGCGGGCGGCGCGGACGCCGCGGGCGACGGGCAGCGCCGCTCTCGGCGGCTGCCTCATTGAGTTCGGCCCGGGCGGCAAGAGCCGCCGGCGACAGGTTTTCGTACAGCGGCGCCGACTCGGAGAAACCGCTCTCGGCTTCGGGCTCAACCGCGGAAACGGTTTCCGCCTGTGCCGGGGTTTCGGTGAAGCGCTGCTGGTCGCCGCGCTGGCCGTTCTGCTCGCCACGCTGGGCAAAGTCGCCACGCTGGTCGTTCTGGCCATAGCCGCCATTGGGGCGGCGGTCACGGTTGCGGCCATTGTTGTCGCGGCCGTTGTTGTTGCGGCCATTATTGTCACGGCCATTATTATCACGGCCACTGTTGTTCTCGCGGCCGTTTTCCTGGCCGTATGCGAGTTCGGCCGGCGTGCCCTCAATCGTCGGCTGCGGACCGTTGCCGTGGTTCGCCATCGGCGCTTGCGTCTCGCCGCCATTGCCGCTGCCGGCATTGTCAAAATCGTCGCGATCTTCATCGTCGTCGAATTCGTCGCGGTTCTGCGGGGCATTCTGGATCGGCATCTGCGCCTGTGCGGCGGCAATGATGCGGTTGTAGTGCTCGGCGTGCTGGAGGTAATTTTCCGCCATAACCCGGTCGCCGGAGCTTTGCGCATCACGGGCCAGAGTGGCGTATTTTTCGGCGATCTGCTGAGCCGATCCACGGATTTTCACGTCCGGGCCGTTGCTCTCGTAGTTGCGCGTCAGGGGATTTGGGCCCTTGCGGTTGTTGTTGTTGTTATTGTTGTTGCCACCGCCGCCGCCATTGTTGTTGCGACCGCGCATGCGCCTGTTCTGCTGTTGTGGCCTCATAAGACTCTCTTCATTTTGAAATTTTCGAAAAACGTTTCACGAACGGAGGCGCTCATGCAGCCAGCCGTTCGTTTCTTCACCGGCGTTCGCCCGCATCAATTGCGTTGGCGCCACGTGTCATCCCGTTCCGGTTACATCACTTGCCGGACGATTCCCGCACGAAGCTTGGGCGTCGTTTGCGCAAGAAGGCAGCTATTTCCAAGGAAAACCGAATCGCTAAGAGCACTGCCTGCTTCGTCTCATCCGGTTAGGGCGGACCCTAGCCGCATTCCCCGGCATTGCCAAGCGCTTTTTTGCACTGCATCAAGGCTTTCCCTGTTCAAACATAAGAACCCTGTCGTTTCCGCCAAGATCGACGAATGCCCCGGCCAGCCTGTAGCCGGCTGCCGCGAATATGTCTCTGACCTCATTGCGCTGCGAGTGGCCGATCTCGACCGCTATCTTGCCTTCTGCTTCCAGAAACTTTGCCGCCTCGGCGGCGATGATCCTGTAGGGGCCAAGACCGTCCACACCGCCATCAAGGGCTCTGTGCGGATCGAAATCGCGGACTTCGTCCTGCAGATTTCCAATGTCTCCAGACGATATATAGGGAGGGTTTGCGGCAATTACATGGTATCGGCCCGAAACTTTTTCGAACCAGTCGGAATGCAGCCCCACGAACCGGCCGGCGAGTCCGAGTTGCTCGGCATTACGTATCGCGGTTGCCAGCGCGTCTTGTGAAATATCGACCCCGGTGGCGGTCGCGGCCGGAACCGCGCTGAGCAGCGCCAGCGCAATCGCGCCGGTACCGGTGCCGAGATCGAGGATACGGCATTCCCCCAGCCTTTCGGCCGTCGCGCCGGCAAAAGGCAGGATCGCCTCGACCAGCGTTTCGGTGTCCGGCCGCGGCTCCAGCGTTTCCGGCGACAGCGACAGCCGCAGGCCGTAAAACTCGCGAAACCCGAGGATGCGGTGAACCGGTTCGCCGGCCATGCGGCGCTGCAGAGCAGCGCCGATTGCGGCAACCGCACCCGCATCGACCGTCCGTTGCGGGTCGGCGATCGCCTGCGTACGGTCCGTGCCGGAAAAATGCTCGACGATAAGCCTGGCATCCAGCGCCGGGTCGGAAAGGCCGGCCGCGGCAAGCCGCTCCCGCGCCACCCGCAACAACGGCCCGAGCGCGCCGGGCAACATGTCAGCCATCGAAGCCGATATCGGCGAGCAGCTTCGACTGATGGTCGGCGATCAGCGCATTGATGACCTCATCGAGCTCGCCCATCATCACCCGGTCGAGCTTGTAGAGCGTCAGGTTGATACGATGGTCGGTAAGGCGGCCCTGCGGGAAGTTGTAGGTGCGGATGCGCTCCGAACGGTCGCCCGAACCAACCTGCGATTTGCGTGACTCCGAGCGCTCCTCGTCCGCCTTGCTGCGCTCGAGGTCGTAAAGCCGCGCACGCAGAATCTGCATGGCTTTCGCCCGGTTCTGATGCTGCGACTTCTCCGCCTGCACCACCATGATGCCGGTCGGCAAATGGGTGATGCGCACCGCAGAATCGGTGGTGTTGACGTGCTGGCCGCCCGAACCCGAGGCGCGCATCGTGTCGATACGGATGTCTTCGGCGCGAATGTCGATGTCGACCTCTTCGGCCTCCGGCAGTACGGCAACCGTCGCCGCCGAAGTGTGGATGCGCCCGCTGGCCTCGGTCGCCGGCACGCGCTGCACGCGGTGCACGCCGGATTCAAACTTCAGATTGGCAAAGACTCCCCTACCGGAAATGGTGGCGATGATTTCCTTGAAGCCGCCGGCGTCGCCGTCGCTGGCCGACACCGTCTCGAAGCGCCAGCCGCGTTCGGCGGCATAGCGCTCATACATGCGAAACAGGTCGCCGGCGAACAATGCCGCCTCATCGCCGCCGGTGCCGGCGCGGATTTCAAGGATGGCGTTCTTGTCGTCGGCCGCGTCCTTGGGCAACAGCAGGATCTGGATGTCCTTCTGCAGCTCTTCGATTCGCGCTTCGACGCCCGGCAAATCTGCCTCCGCCAGGGCCCGCATCTCGGCGTCGGTGCCCTTGTCGGCAAGCATCGCCTCGAGGTCGGCTTGCTCGCGCTCGACTGAGCGCAGTTCCCTGACCTTGGCCACCATGTCCTGCAGCTCGGCATATTCGGAAGCCATCTTCACATAGGCATCGGCTGCCGGGCCGGCCGACATCTGCGCTTCGAGCATCTCGAAACGCTTGACGACCTGATCCATACGCTCGCGGGGAAGATTGACCATGGCTAATGCTATAGCGGGATGGAGCGGTCGTCGGCGAAGGCCTGCAGCAGCGCTCGCATCGGCAGCCCTTGAGCTGGCGCCATCAGATTGTCGGCAAAGAAAGCCTCCAATTCCTCCAGTGGCAGTTCGGTCAACATCGCCTTGACCGGGCCGATCGAGGCTGGAGACATCGAGATCGAGCGGTAGCCGAGGCCGATCAGCGCCATGGCGGAAATGGGTTTTCCGGCAAGCTCGCCGCACAGCGTCACCGGCGTGTGGTTGCGAACCCCGGCGTCGGCGATCTGCTTCAGAACCCGCAGGAACGGCGTCGACAGCGTGTCGAAGCGGTCGGAGAGCTGCGTGTTCCCCCGATCGACCGCCATGACGAACTGGAACAGGTCGTTGGAGCCGACCGAGACGAAATCGACCGCCTTCATCAACTCGTCGAGCTGGAACAGCAGCGACGGCACTTCCAGCATGGCGCCCACCTTGAGGCTGGTCGGCAGATGGTGGGCAAAGCGGGAGAGATGCCGCACTTCGCGGTCGATGATCTCGCGCGCCTGGGCGATTTCGCCGAGCTCGGTCACCATCGGCAGCATCAGCTTCAGTTCGCGCCCGCCGCAGGCCTTCAGCAGAGCGCGGATCTGGGTCCTGAGCAGACCCGGCCGGTCGAGCGTCAGCCGGATCGCGCGCCAGCCGAGCGCAGGGTTTTCTTCCTGGACAGCGCCCTTGAAGTAGGGCAGCACCTTGTCGCCGCCGATGTCGATGGTGCGGAAGGTGACCGGCTTGCCACGCGCCGCGTCCAGCACGTCGCGGTAGAGCCGCTCCTGCGCCTCGGCGCGCGGGAAGGTCGAGGCGACCATGAACTGCAATTCGGTGCGGAACAGGCCGATGCCGGCCGCACCCGCCTCGGCCAGCTGCGGCAGGTCGACGGCCAGGCCCGCATTCATCAGCAGGTCGACCTGGACGCCGTCCTTGGTCACCGACGGCTTCTTGCGCAGTTCCCGGTAGACTTCCTGCCGGCGCGCCCGGAAGCGCACTTTTTCGGCATAGGCAGCTTCGAGGTCGGGCTGCGGCCGCAGATGGATGGTGCCTTCCTCGCCGTCGACGATGATGGCATCGCCGTTTTCCGCCATGGAAACGGCGCCCTTCATCTGGCCGGCGACCGGAATGCCCATGGCGCGCGCTACGATGACGACATGGCTGGTGGCAGCGCCGTCTTCCAGCACCACGCCGCGCAGCTTGTCCCTGGGATAATCAAGCAGTTCGGCCGCGCCCATCGAGCGCGCGACCAGGATGGCATCCTTCGGCAGTGACGCCGCGACGTCGTCAGGCCCGCGCCCCATCAGCTGGCGCAGCAGCCGGTTGGCGAGATCGTCGAAGTCGCTCATCCTCTCGCGCAAATAAGGATCGGTCATGTGCAGCATGCGGGCGCGCATGTCGCTCTGCACCTTTTCCACCGCCGCTTCCGCCGTCAGGCCGTTGCGGATCGCCTCTTCCAGCCGGCGCACCCAGCCGCGGTCGTTGGCAAACATGCGATACGCCTCGAGCACCTCGCGATGTTCTCCCTCGAAGGCGACATCGCGCCGCTCCAGCATGTCGTCGATGGAAAGCCTGAGCGAACCGAGCGACGTCTCCAGCCGGCGCACCTCTTCCTCACTGTCCTCGTTGAACAGATTGGTGACGACGATGCGTGGCTCATGCAGCACGACATGGCCGAGGCCGACACCCTCGTTGAAGGACAGGCCGGTAAAGCTGACGGGACGGCGCAGGTCGAGTTCGAGGCCGGGCCGGGTCAGGCGCGCGAGATCGCCGGTGGCGATCATCTCGGCGATCACCATGGCGGTCGTTTCCAGCGCCTCGACCTCGTCGTCGCGGTAGTGGCGCATGGTCTTGTTCTGCACCACCAGCACGCCGAGCGTGCGCCCTGCCCTTAGTACCGGCACGCCGAGGAAGGAATTGTAGATCTCTTCGCCGGTCTCCGGCAGGTAGGCGAAGGCCGGATGTTCCTGCGCATTGGAGAGGTTGAGCGGCCGCGCGCTGGCGGCAATGGTGCCGACGAGGCCCTGCCCCAGCCGCAGCTGCGCCAAATGGACGGCGTTCGGGTTCAGACCTTCGGTGGCATAGAGTTCGAGCACCGAATCGGCGCGCAGCACATAGAGCGAGCAGACCTCGGCGACCATGTTGGAGGCGATGTCGCGCACGATCCGGTCGAGCCGCTCCTGCGGCTCCAGCGGCTCCTGCATGAGCTCGCGGAGCCGTTTCAGCAGAACGCGCGGGCCACTGGCCGTATCACGCATCGCGGCTTCTTCTCCAATGGGCATTTTGCCCGCCGCAGTTTCCACTGCCACCGGCGCACACGCAACAACTCAAATCGCTCTCGCTACTGCTTATCCAGACCGTACACGGAATGCAAAGTGCGAACCGCGAGTTCCGTGTAGGGACCGTCGATCAGTATCGAAATCTTGATCTCGGAGGTGGTGATGGCGCGGATGTTGATCGCCTTGTCGGCCAGCGCCTTGAAAGCGGTGGCGGCCACACCGGCATGGCTGCGCATGCCGATGCCGATGACCGAAACCTTCGACATGCCGGCTTCCGACTGCACCACGTCATAGCCGATCGAAGCCTTCAGACGCTCCAGCACGGCCAGCGCCTTGTCCACGTCGCCGGACGGCACGGTGAAGGTCATGTCGGTGAACTTGCCGTCCTCTGAGATGTTCTGGACGATCATGTCGACATTGATGTTGGCCTCGGCCAGCGGGCCGAAAATGCCGGCGGCAACGCCCGGGCGGTCGCCAACGCGGCGCAGAGAAATCTGCGCTTCGTCCTTGGCGTAGGCAATTCCGGTGACGACCTGCTGTTCCACGATCTCTTCCTCGTCGCAAATAAGCGTTCCCGGAGGATTGAGCAAATCCCCCATTCCGGGCGCATCGGGATCGTCGAAGGACGACCGCACGAACGTACGCACCCTGTGCACCATGGCAAGCTCGACCGAGCGCACCTGCAAGACCTTGGCGCCGAGCGAGGCCATTTCGAGCATTTCCTCGAACGAAATCTTGTTGAGCCGCCGCGCCTTCGGCTCGATGCGCGGATCGGTGGTGTAGACGCCGTCGACATCGGTGTAGATGTCGCAGCGGTCGGCCTTGACCGCCGCGGCAATGGCCACCGCGCTTGTGTCGGAGCCGCCGCGGCCGAGCGTGGCGATGCGGTTGTCCGGGCCGATGCCCTGGAAGCCGGCGACGACAGCCACCTGGCCCTCGCCGAAGCGCTTGATCAGGAACGCGCCGTCAATTTCGAGGATGCGCGCCGCGCCATGCGCGTTGTCGGTCTTGATCGGGATCTGCCAGCCCTGCCAGGAGCGGGCATGGACGCCCATATTCTGCAGTGTGATCGCCAGCAGGCCGGCAGTCACCTGCTCGCCCGAGGCGACCACGGCGTCATACTCGCGCGCGTCGTGCATGGGCGAGGCTTCGCGCGTCCAGCCAACCAGTTCATTGGTCTTGCCCGCCATCGCCGAAACCACGACAGCGACCTCATGGCCGGCATCGACCTCGCGTTTGACGTGACGCGCCACATTGCGGATGCGGGCGATGTCGGCGACGGAGGTTCCGCCGAATTTCATCACGATGCGCGCCATGGAAGCGAAATGCCTTTGACTGAAGCCGGCCCAGGACCGAAAGGGGAAGTAAGCGCTCGACAGAAGCCGGCCGCTGAATGCGCGCCTCCTTAGCCAAATGATCACGGTTTCGCAAGGCTGGCGGCGGATGCCGGCTTCAGGATCGCGGCATATTGCGTTCGGCCCCGCCGCCGCTTACCAAATGCTGCCCGCGGGAAACTCCTTTTGGTCCGGCATATCGAATGATTGTTCGCCTTCGACGCGCCATGCGGTGGCAATCGCTGCCGCTGTTCATCGGCTTCGCCGTGCTGGCGTTGATCGTCGGCACACGCGCCGTGCTGGTCGAGACCCAGAGAGCCAATCGTGAGGCCGCGCGCCAGGCGGTCGAGTATCAGGAATTGCTTTCCGGTTTGCTTACGATGGCTCAGGAGGCCGAGACCAGCCAGCGCGGCTATCTCCTGACCGGCGAGAAATCCTACCTCCAGCCTTATCGGCAGGCGGTCGACGCCATTCCGGGCCAGCTTGCCCGCATCGACGGCATGACCGCGCCCGACGACGAACTCGTGCAGCAGATCAACCACGTCAAGGACGCGCTTTCACAAAACCAGGCCGAATTGGCTGAGACGATTGCACTCTACGATCGCGGCGATGCGGCAAAAGCTCTGGAACTGGTCCGCAGCGGCCAGGGCAAGGCCGCCATGGACCAGATCCGGGCCAGCATGGACACGATCCGGCGCATTGGCGGCGCAGCCATCGCCGCGCGCGACGCTCATACCGACCTGGTCGAAAACTGGCTGCGAATCGGCTCGATAGCGGCGCTGCTGGCGATCTTCCTGCTTGGCGCCTACACGGTTCGCCTTTCGCGCCGCCGGTTCCGCGCAGTGGCGATCGCCCAGGAAGAGCTGATGCGCAAGAACATCGAGCTCGGCAACGAAATCCAGACGCGTGAAAAGGCCGAATCGCAGATCCGCCAGATGCAGAAGATGGAGGCTGTGGGCCAGCTGACCGGCGGTATCGCCCACGATTTCAACAACATGCTGGCGGTGATCATCAGCGCCATGAACCTCGCCCAGCGCAAGCTGGCGCGGGGCGAGCACGACATCATGAAATTCATCGAAGCGGCGACCGATGCGGCGACCCGGGCCGCAAACTTGACGTCACGGCTGCTTGCCTTCTCGCGCCAGCAGCCGCTCGCGCCTCAGGTTGTAGACGCCAATCGTCTGGTCGCCGGCATGTCGGACCTGCTTCGGCGGGCGCTCGGCGAAACCATCCGCATCGAAACCGTGCTGGCTGGCGGCCTGTGGAAGACCCATGCCGATCCGAGCCAGCTCGAAAATGCCATTCTCAATCTGGCGGTCAATGCGCGCGACGCCATGGGCGAGGACGGCAAGATGACCATCGAGACCGCCAACAGCCACCTCGACGAGAGCTACGCCGCCACCCATGCCGAGGTCAAAGCCGGCCAGTATGTGATGATCGCGGTCAGCGACACCGGCGCCGGCATGCCGGCGGACGTCATGGAGCGGGCTTTCGAGCCATTTTTCACCACCAAGCCGGTCGACAAGGGCACCGGCCTCGGGCTGAGCCAAGTGTTCGGCTTCGTCAAACAGTCCGGCGGACACGTCAAGATCTACTCGGAACCCGGCCAAGGCACCACGATCAGGATCTACCTGCCGCGCTTCTTCGGCCCGGAAGAGGCCGCCATATCTTCGGAACGAGCCGGAAATCCTGCCGTGCCGGTCACCGAAACCATCCTTGTCGTGGAGGACGATCCACGCGTGCGGGCTTCCACCGCCGATGCCATGCGCGAACTCGGCTACACCGTCATTCATGCCGCAAGCGGCCAGGAAGCGCTGGAAAAGCTGGGCGACAACCCTGGTGTGGCGCTCATGTTCACCGATATCGTCATGCCGGTGATGAATGGCCGCAAGCTCGCGGAGGAGGCGCTGGCGCGCATGCCGAAGCTGAAGGTGATCTTCACCACCGGCTTCACCAGGAACGCCGTCGTCCACAATGGCGTGCTCGACCATGACGTGCATTTCCTGGCCAAGCCCTTCACCATCGAGCAGCTGGCGGCGAAATTGCGCGACGTGCTGGACGCAAAATGACCGAGACCCTGGAAATCGTCACCTTTCGCCTCAAGCCTGGAGCGGAAGCGGGCTTTGCCGCCGCCAACAACCTGGTCGCCGACTGGCTGGCGCGGCAACCTGGTTTCGTAAACCGCTGCCTGGCGCGGCGGGACGATGGCAGCTGGGTCGATGTCGTGCGCTGGCGAAGTCGCGAGCAGGCTCTCGCCGCCGCGGGCCGCATCATGGCCGAGATCGGCGATTGCGAAGCGATGCGGGCCATCGATCCCGCGAGTGTTGAGATGGGACATGCGGCGATTGTGATCTCGAGGCCCTAGGTCGACTTGCCAGCAGTCGCATAAAACCGGCCTTGACTTTCTTGCCCCGGCACCCGACTTCCTAGCGTCCGAGGAGACCCGCCCCATGCCAGAGGCCCGACGATCGACAATCGATGCCGGAGAAGTGGAACGCTTTTCCGCGCTTGCCGCCGAATGGTGGAACCCGAACGGCAAATTCCGTCCGCTGCACAAATTCAACCCGGTCCGGCTGGCCTATATCCGGGACCAGGTGGCGGCGCGCTTCGGCCGCGATCCGCGGGCGGCGCGGCCGTTCGAAGGCCTGCGTTTCCTCGATATCGGCTGCGGTGGTGGATTGTTGTGCGAGCCGATGGCAAGGCTTGGAGCCGAAGTGGTCGGCGCCGACGCCTCGGCAACCAACATCGAGGTGGCGAAGCTGCACGCGGCCGAAGGCGGCGTGACGGTGGATTATCGCGCTACGACCGCTGAGGATTTGGCCGATTCCGGCGAGAAATTCGACGTCGTCCTCAACATGGAAGTCGTCGAGCATGTTGCCGATGTCGACCTGTTCATCGGCAAGTGCGGCGAAATGGTCAAGCCCGGCGGCATCATGTTCGTGGCCACCATCAACCGCACGCTGAAGGCACTGGGCCTGGCCATCATCGGCGCCGAATATGTGCTGCGCTGGCTGCCGCGCGGCACCCACCAGTTCGGCAAGCTGGTGCGGCCCGAAGAGCTTGAAAAGGCGCTCGGCAGCGCCGCCATGACCATCATCGACCGCACCGGCGTGACCTACAATCCTCTCGCCGACCGCTGGGCACGCTCCAAGGACATGGACGTCAACTATATGGTGCTGGCGGAAAAACGATCGGTCTGAACGAAGGGGCGGCCGTGGACACTATGAGGGCCCGAGAGCTGGCGCTCGATCTTCCCGAAACGGTCGACCAATCGCATTTCGGCAAGGCTGACTTCCGCGTCCGCAACCGTATCTTCGTCTCGCTGCCCGAAGCCGACCGTGCTGTCGTCAAGCTCGACCGGGACCAGCAAGAGATGATGGCCGCGGCTGAGCCATCGGTTTTCAGGCCCGTGACAGGCGGCTGGGGCCAAAAGGGATGGACGTCGATCATGCTCGAAGCCTGCGACGAACAGACATTCCGCAGCGCCGTTCGGACGGCCTGGCGAAACGTCGCCCCGCCGGCGCTACGGAAGCGCCTCGACGCGAGCCAAATTTAAGCTTGAGCAGTTCGAGCAAAGTGTGAAGCGGTTTTCCCGGGAAAAGCGCATAGCGCTTTGCCTAGGGAATTGCGTAAACCAAAGACCCTATGCCTTCTGGCTCTGCGCCTTGGTGGTGATGATCACGCCGATGGTGATGATCACCGCGCCGGCCCAGGTCAGCAACTGGTAGTGCTCGCCGAGGAAGATGGTTCCGGCAAACAGGCCGACGGCCGCCGCCACATAGCCGATCTGGCTGAGATAGACCGGACCGCCCACGGCCTGCAGCCGGAAGAAGAAGGCAAACATTGCCGAGGCCGAAGCGACTTGCGCCACGACAACCAGCGGCACGGCCCTGAACGGGGCGAAAGCGCCGACGCCGAACAGCGTGAGAATGCCGATCAGCAGCAGCG
Organism: Mesorhizobium sp. M0001; assembly: GCF_040324255.1. Classification (NCBI taxonomy): domain Bacteria; kingdom Pseudomonadati; phylum Pseudomonadota; class Alphaproteobacteria; order Hyphomicrobiales; family Phyllobacteriaceae; genus Mesorhizobium; species Mesorhizobium sp. M0001. Next base: position 164,635 of record NZ_JAMYVS010000002.1, on the reverse strand, counting down.
TCGCCGAGGCCAGGTGGCTGCCGACGGCCAGTTCGATCGGACCGGTGCCTTCGGGCCAGTCGACGGTGCGATAGATATTGCCGGCGGCAAGGCTGACCGGGATCAAAAGTCCGACCAGCACCCAGTAGACATCGGCCGGCTGGCCGGCCTCGCCGCGCGTCACCGCCACCATGACGGCGCCGATGAAGCCGACGGCGATACCGATACTGCCGAGCGTATTTGGCCGTCGAACGCCGAGCAGGATCGAAAACACCAGTGTGATGACCGGCGACAGCGTGAACATGATGCCGGTATAGCCGGCGCCGAGATGCGGGATAGCCGAAAACATCAGCAGATTGGGCACGGCGTAGGACACGGCGGCGGTGATGAAGAAATAGCGCAGTCTGTGCGACGTGAGCCGCATGCGCTCGCCGTTCGCGAGCAACGGGCACAGCAGCACGCCCCCGGCGCCGAACGAGATGACGAAGGCCCAGACCATGGCCGGAACGCCGGCAGCCGTCGCCAGCTTGCCGAACGGCAGGGTCAGGCCGAGCAGGCCGCCGGTGACGACCAGCAGGCCAAGCGCCGATTCCCAGAGAAATTTCATCGGATGGTTCCGTCACTCACTTGCGGCACTGGGTCGAAACTGTATCTTGAGGTAGCATACCACAAAGATTCTTAACGTCAAGATACTTAGCGGTGAGACAGATGGATCGCGCGGCAAAGGCGGTGGAGCAATGGAAGCGGGAACGGCCGGACCTGGAGGTGTCGCCAATGCTGGTGCTTGGGCGGCTGAACGAAGCCTCGTCGCTAATCGCCCGCGAGCGCCTCGCCCCGCTGTTTGCCCGTTTCGGACTGCAGGCCGGCGAATTCGATGTGCTGGCGACGCTGCGCCGCTCCGGCCAGCCCTACGCGCTGACACCGACCGCTCTATACGAGGCGACGATGGTGACCTCCGGCGCCATGACCAACCGGCTCGACCGGCTTGAGAAGGCCGGACTGATCCTGCGCGGCCCGCACCCCAACGACCGGCGTGGCATTGTCGTGCAACTGACCGAAAAAGGTCTGGCCTTGATCGACGAAGCCCTGACCGCCCACGTCGCCAACGAGCATGAAATCCTCGCCGGGCTCACCGGCACGGAGCGGGGGGCACTGGCTCAGTTGCTTGGCAAATTGATCGATAGCGCCAGCTGATCGCTCAATTGCGCTCCTCGGGAAAACTCGGGATCGGCATGAAATCGATGCCATCCTCGGCCAAGCTCTTGGCTTCGTCCAACGTCGCCTCGCCATAGATGCCGCGCGCATCGCTCTCGCCGAAATGGATCTTGCGCGCTTCTTCGGCAAACTTGTCGCCGACATAGTCGGCATTCTCGCGCACCTTCTCGGCCATCGCCTTCAGTTGCGCCAAAGCCTGCTTCTGGGTTTCGCCCATGGCCAGCGCAATTGTTTCCTGCTTCCGCGCGGTGGAGACGGCTGGCGCCATCAGCGCCTTTTGCACCTTGTGCGAGCCGCAGCTCGGGCAATCGACGAAGCCGCGCTTCTTCTGCGTGTCGAAATCGTCATTGCTGCGAAACCAGCCCTCGAATTCGTGCTCGTGCTCGCAGATCAGGGCAAAGCGGATCACGAAGCCGCGCCCCTGAGCCGCGGCGCTTCCACTGCGCCGGCATTGACGGCAAAATCGCGCGCATTCCTAAGGTTGGGGATTTTCTTACGCGCGGCCCACGACTGCGCCGTGTCGATCTCGGCGATGATCACCTCCGGATCGTCATGGTCGGCCTCGGCGAGAATTCGACCCCATGGGTCGACGATCAGCGAATGGCCATAGGTTTCGCGGCCATCCTCATGCAGGCCACCTTGTGCTGCAGCAACCACGTAGGCGCCGTTCTCGATGGCACGGGCTCGCAGCAGCACATGCCAGTGCGCCTCGCCGGTCTGGCGGGTGAAGGCGGCAGGCACCGACAAGAGGTCGGCGCCGGCCATCGCCTCGGCGCGGAACAGCTGTGGAAAGCGTAGATCGTAGCAGACGGCAAAGCCGAGCCTAGCGCCGTCGATCTCGGTGACGACGGCCTCGGTGCCCGGCTCATAGGCGGCGGATTCGCGCCAGCTCTCGCCATTGTCGAGGTCGACATCGAACATGTGGATCTTGTCGTAGGTGGCAAGGGTGGCGCCGTCCGGCCCAAACAGCAGCGCCCGGTTGGCGAGCTTGCCGTCGGTGCGCAGGATGGCGGTCGAGCCGATGTGCAGGAAGACGCCGAGTTCGCTGGCGAGCTTGCGCGCGGCCGCCACGACGATGTCCTTGTCTTCCAAGGTGAAGGAAGCAGCCCTGGCTTCCTTGTCGCGGATCAGCGCACCGGTCATTTCCGGGGTCTGGATGTAGGTTGCACCGAGGCCTGCCGCTTCGCGCACCAGCCGTTCGAGATCGACCGCGTTGCGCTCGGGGCTCTCGCCCGAACGCATCTGGATCGCCGCCGCCTTGAAAATACCCATCGTCACGTCCTCTTTGAGCAATTCCAGGAAAAGTGTGTAACGGTTTTCCGTCCGGAATTGCGTAAAACAAAGACATAGAGCGGCGCTACGAACCGCTCTTTGTCGTCGAGCCGTTGGCAAGCAGCCTATCCAGCTGCCCCCGTGCCTCCAACTCGTGGAGGTCGTCGGAGCCGCCGACATGCGTGTCGCCGATGAAAATCTGCGGAAACGTCGAGCGGCCATGCGCCCGCGAAATCATTTCCTGGCGCAATTCCGGCGAAAACGAAGCGTCATGCTCGGTGTAAGCGACGCCCTTGCGGTCGAGCAGCCGCTTGGCCGCCGCGCAATAGCCGCACATCATACGGGTGTAAATCGTCACATCGAGCATCGGTCCGTGCCTTTCCTCGACCTTATATAGTCGCGGACTCGTCGGCCCGAAAGTCCCCCGGCAGGACACGCGCGAAGGTCAGCACATCGACCGCTCCGGCGCCGCCCTTCTTCAGCGCCCTGGCGACCGAGCGCACGGTGGCGCCGGTGGTGTAGACATCGTCGACCAGAAGCACGCGGCGCCCAGTGATCTCGATTTCGGCTTCCGCAGGCACACGGAAGGCGGCGCGGACATTGGCCTCGCGCTCCTGCCGCTCCAGCCCGACCTGCTGGCGCGTGAGCTTGACGCGCCGGACCGCCGAGGGCGAGAAAGGCAGCCCGCTAAGCTGCGCAACCGCCCTTGCCAACTCCGCCGACTGGTTGAACTGCCGGCGAAAGAAGCGCCGCCAGTGCAGCGGCACCGGTACGACGACATCGGCGTCTGCAATTAGCTCAGCGCCGGCGCGCAGCATCCAGCGCGCCATCCACGGCGCCAGATCGGTGCGATCCTGGTATTTCAGACCTTGCACCATCTGGCGGGCGACACCTGAATAGGCCACGGCCGCCCGCGCCCGCTCGAACGGCGGCGGATCGGCGATCGCCTCGGCCGACAGGAATCCCTCGCCCATATCGTGCGTGAATGGCGTGCCCATCACCGCGCACCATGGCCGCTCCAGCAGCCTGAGTTTCGGCCAGCAGGCACCGCACAAAACGCCGGGTTGCGAGACGTGCCTGCGACAGCCGGCACAGACCGGCGGGAACAGCATCCGCGCCGGCCAGTCCAACATGGCCAGCTTCAACATGGTTTGAGCGAGGCTCTTGATCTCCATCACCGGATCGGCCACGTGGTTTTGTCGTCCGCGCCAGGATATCACTAGACGGACAAACAGGGATGTCTACCGTTGCAGCCGATCATCGATACTGAACTTTGGCTGGTGCGCAAGCGCAGGGCGCTGGCCCACCCCGTAGCCGGCGCGGATTTTCTGATGCGGCGGGCGGCGGAAGACCTTGCCGACCGGCTCGGCGCGGTCGAGCGGAAATTCGGCAAGGCCGCGGTGCTGTTTTGCCAGACGCCGGACGCAACGGACGTGGTCGCTGCAAGCGGCAAGGCAGCGGAGATCGTGCGCGTCGAGGCAGATCCAGCGTTTCTGGACGGCCGGCCAGGGCTGATAGCACCGCTGGAAACAGTGCCGTTCCAGCCGGAAAGCCTCGACCTCGTCGTTTCACTTCTGTCGTTGCAGGCGATGAACGACATTCCCGGCATGCTGGTGCAGATCCGCCGCGCTCTGCGGCCCGACGGGCTTTTCCTCGGCGCCTTTGCCGGCGCCGGCACGCTTTCCGAATTGCGCGAAAGCCTGCTCGCCGCCGAGACCGAACTCTATGGCGGCGCCAGCCCGCGTGTCATCCCCTTCACCGATGTTCGCGACGCCGGCGCACTGCTGCAGCGCGCCGGACTGGCGCTGCCGGTGGCCGACGTCGAAACGGTGACCGTCCGCTACGATACCCTCTTCGACCTCATTGCAGATCTCAGGGCGATGGGCGAAACCAGCGCGCTGACCGATCGCAGCCGGCGACCGGGAGCGCGAAAGCTTTTTACCCGTGCCGCCGAAATCTATGCCGAACGCTTTTCGGACGCTGATGGCCGCATCAGGGCAAGCTTTTCCATCGTCTGGATGTCGGGCTGGGCGCCCGATGCCTCGCAGCAAAAGCCCTTGAAACCGGGTTCGGCGAAGGTCTCGCTGAAGACGATACTGGAAAACCCCGGCGGGCGGTGACGGCGCTCCGGATCAGTGCTCGGCGAAGGCGTTTGCGAGCCTGCTGTTGTTGTCGCTGAACAGAAACTGGATCGCATTGCTGGCCTTGCCGACACCCCCGACGATGGCAAGCGACAGCACCGCAACGATCAGGCCATATTCAATGGCCGTGGCGCCTGTTTCGTCCTGCAAAAATCGGCGCAGCAATGGCTTCATGATCGTCGATCCCTCTCATCCCCGACCATATCGCCGACCTGTTAAGAAAGGTTAACGGCACAAGCTTAACAGGCTGTGAAATGGGCCCTACGTTGAGGAAGTTCTCAAGCTGGTGTCGACCTTGTTGGTCAGCAGTCGCCGCTGCGTTGGCCGTCCGCGCGGATGATGCAGACTGAGTTCGGTGAGGGCTGCAGCACGCTTCTGCGCAGCGTATAGGTGGCCCGCGAGCCGATCGAACCCGTGCTCATCGGGTCGAGACCGCCTGCAAGAGCATCGCGGCTGGATGATCGCGTCTGGTTGTCCAGCACGGGGACCGCGATCAGCGCCAGCGCCACTGCGGCCGAGCCGAACAACAGCGTGACGCGCAATAAGCCGACGCCGGCGGCGCGAAAGCTGCGATCTGGCCGGATCGAGTCCCATTCCCTGTCGAGGCTCATGCAATCGCTCCCCGCGAACCCGCTTTGCCGCAATTTTTCACGACGAGATAAATCTTCCATTAACGCTGGCTAGATCAGACCGCGAAATGGCTTTGTATCACAACAGGTCGATGAGGAACTGGATTAGCGGCGCGTCGGCCGGCGGCATGGGATAGTCGCGCATCTGCTTTGGCCGCACCCATTTCAACGCCTGCCCTTCCCTGGGCTGCGCGATGCCGCGGAAGCGGCGGCAGACGAACAGGGGCATCAGGAGATGGAAATCATCATAGGAATGGCTGGCGAAGGTGAGCGGCGCCAGGCAAGGAATGTCAGTCTCGATGCCGATTTCTTCCTGCAGTTCGCGGATCAGGCATTGTTCCGGCGTCTCGCCTGGCTCTACCTTGCCGCCGGGAAATTCCCACAGGCCGGCAAGCTGTTTGCCCTCGGGCCGCTGCGCCAGAAGCACCCGCCCATCGGTATCGACCAGCGCGCACGCGGCGACCAGCAGCAGGCGTTTGCCGGTGATCTCGCTCATGCGCCCGGCGGCCGGCGATAGTGGTAGCGATAGACTTCGTCGAAGCCCAGCGAGCGATAGAGCGCCAGCGCCGGCGCATTGCCGGCCTCGACCTGCAGCCAGGCTTCGCGAGCGCCACGCAGCCTCGCCCACTTCAGCGCCGACAGGATCAGGTTGCGGCCATGGCCCTGATTGCGCGCCGACTTGGCGGTGGCGATCTCGAACAGGCCGGCAAGATCGCCGTCATGGACGCAGATCAGCACCGCCAGAGGGTCGGCCCCTTCCTCCAGCGCAAACAGCCCGACTTCGGGTTGGATGGCGCCGATGATTTCCGAAAGACCGGGCCGCAGCGATGCATCCGAGCCGCTGACCTTGAGCGACGCGCCGAGAAAGCGGCTGATATCCTTCAGCGGAATCTGGTCCATGGCCGGCGCCAGTTGCGCGTCCGCCAGCGGCAGCCGCATCACCAGGGATTCGTCGAATGTGCTCCAGCCCTCATTGTCGAGATGCTTGGCCAGGTCCGGCCCCGACAGCGGCGAGATGCGGAAGGTCAGCGGCCTGCCATAGGCGTCGAAGCGCCGGCTGGCGCGGCCGATGCGCTCGGCAATGTGCTGGGTGTCGCCGGGATCGAGCGGGTTGACCGAGTTCAGCCGCTTGGCCGGATGGCCGGCTGTCAGCCGCACCACCCAGGTGCCGTCATAATGCACGGCCGCCGCCGGCCAGGCGCGAAACCCCGCAGCCTCGTAGCGGCGCACGATGGCGAGCATGCTTGCCGGATGCCTGGAAGCCAACTCCATCAGCTCCGGTAATCGCCATTGATGGCGACATATTCCTTGGTGAGGTCGCAGGTCCACACCGTCGCCTTGCCGCGGCCGATACCGATATCGGCGCGGATGCGAATGTCGTCGCGCTTCATATAGGCCGAGGTCGCTTCCTCGGAGTAGCCCGGGTCGCGTTCGCCCTCATGCGCCAGACGGTTGTCGCCGAACCAGATCGACAGCCGGTCGCGATCGGCCGGCTCGCCGGCCTTGCCGACGGCCATGACGACGCGGCCCCAATTGGCGTCCTCGCCGGCAACCGCCGTCTTGACCAGCGGCGAATTGGCGATGGACAGCGCGATGCGCTTGGCCGAGCGCGCCGATTTGGCGCCGGTAACGGTGACTTCGACCTGCTTGCGGGCGCCCTCGCCGTCGCGCACCACTTGCAGCGCCAGCGATTTGAGCACCTTGCCCAGCGCCCGGCGGAACGCCCCGAGACGCGCATCCTTGGGATCGCTGATGGCGGGCGCGCCGCGCTTGGCAGCGGCTCCGGTGGCGAACAACAGCAGCGTGTCGCTGGTCGAGGTGTCGCTGTCGACGGTGACGGCGTTGAAGGTCTTGGCCGTGCCGCGCGACAACAAGTCCTGCAGCACGGGGGCGGCGATCGGCGCATCGGTGGCGATGAAGGACAGCATAGTCGCCATATCGGGCGCGATCATGCCGGCGCCCTTGGAGATGCCATTGATGATGACGTCGGTGTCGCCGAGCTTGACCGTCGCTGTCGCCACTTTCGGATAGGTGTCGGTGGTCATGATGGCCTTTGCCGCCTCGGTCCACAGATCCGGCTTGCCGTCCTTGACCAGTCCGGCCAGCAAATGGCTGAATTTGGTGGTGTCGAGCGGCTCGCCGATTACCCCGGTAGAAGCGAGGAACACTTCGCCTGGCGTGCAGCCTGCGGCCTTGGCCGCGGCCTCGCCGGTCAGTTGGGTGGAGGCGCGGCCCTTCTTGCCGGTGAAGGCGTTGGCGTTGCCGGAATTGACGACCAGCACCCGTGCCTTGCCGGCGCCAAGGTTCTCGCGGCAGAAGTCGACCGGCGCCGAGGGGCATTTCGACTTCGTGAACACGCCGGCAACCGCTGTGCCGGCATCGAAGACCATGGCCAAGAGGTCGGTACGGTTCTCGTACTTGATCCCGGCCTCGGCGGTGGCGATGCGCACGCCCTCGATGGCAGGCATTTTGGGATATTTCTTCGGCGCGAGCGGCGAAATCGTTGCGGACATTGGAGACCTCGGGCGAGGGAAAAACGCTGGGCGAAGGCCGGTTTGCCCGATAGCACGGCCCGGCGCAAGGGCGTTTTCTTGGCCGCCGCTGTCGGCAAGCCACCAGGGATTAAGCTTGCATTTCAAATCCGTTGGCGTCACCGGGGCCTCTGGCGTTATGATATCGGCCATGGGCAGGCTGGTGATCTTGGCGGTGGCGTTTATGGGGCTTTTGCTCCTGAGCGCCGATGCGCAGCCGGAACGGCGCGTGGCGCTGGTCATCGGCAATGGCACCTATGCCGAAGCCGGCACGCTCACCAATCCGGTCAACGATGCGCTCGATATTGCCGGCAAGCTCCGCTCGATCGGCTTCGACGTCATCGAGGGCAACGATCTCGGCAAGCGCGAACTCGAGCGCAAGATCGGCGAATTTTCCGATGCGCTGGAAGGTGCGGGCGTCGGGCTTTTCTATTACGCCGGCCACGGCCTGCAGGTGGAAGGGCGCAACTACATCGTGCCGGTCGACGCCCGGCTCGACATGCCGGTCAAGCTGCAGCTCGAAGCCGTGCCGATCGACGAAGTCCTCGACATCATGGAGCAGCAGACCAAGGTCAGCCTGGTTTTCCTTGACGCCTGCCGCAACAATCCCTTTGCCCGCAGCCTGAGCCGCACCGCCACCACGCGCTCGGCAACGGCGCTTGCCGGTCTGGCGCAGTTCGATTCGACGCGCGGCTCCTTCATCGCCTTCTCGACGGCGCCAGGCGCTGTCGCCATGGACGGCACCGGACGCAATTCGCCGTTCGCCGCCGCCCTGCTGCGGCACATGGCCGAGCCCGGCCAGAGCATCAACGACATGATGATCGCGGTGCGCCGCGACGTGGTCTCCGAAACCCGCGAGGGACAGCGCCCATGGGAACAGGGTTCGCTGCTCGAACGGTTCGAGTTTGTGCCCGGCGGCGAAACGGTTGCACAGCCGAAGCCCGCCGTCCCCCCGGCGCCCGAAACAAAGGTTGCGGCACTCGAACGGTCTGTAGGCGACGACAAGACCGCAATCGAGAAATTCCTGCGCGACGACTATCTTGCGCCCGATGCCGCGGCGATCGGCGAGACCGTCAAGCGGCTCTATGCGCCTTCCGCCACCATCTTCGGCACGCGCTATGACAGCGACGCCGTCGTCAAGCTCAAGACGGACTGGTTCGCGCAATTTGCATCCTGGTCGTTCAGTCTCGAGCCCGGCAGCCTCGAGGTGACGCCGCAGGGCGAGAACCGCGCCGAAGCCGTGTTCGCGATGAGCTACGACTATATGTCGAAAGACAAATCGGCGGCGCGCATGACCGGCAAGGCACGAGTCACGCTTGGGCTGGTGAAGAGCGACGGCCAGTGGCGTATCGCCTCGGAAACCTCGCAAGCGATGAACTGAAATCCCCGCGAAGCGAATGTGAGACCTGCTTCTACAAGCGCTGGAAACGGGCCGTTTCGTTTGCCTGCCAGCTCACCTATATTGCCGGCGAGATTGTTGGCGAGGGCAGACATTGTTGGCGAGGACAGACATGGGCGAGGATCCGGCCCGCAGATCGATCGGGGCGCGGCGCAACCCAGACAGCGCCGAGGCCATTCTCGAGGCCGCGGAGGCGGTGCTGGTCGAGGCCGGCTATGCCGGCTTCTCCATAGAGGCCGTGGCGCGGCGGGCGCGCGCCGGCAAACCCACGATCTATCGCTGGTGGCCGAGCAAGGCGGCCCTGCTGCTGGAGGTTTACAAGCGGCAAAAGCGTGTCGACGTCCCCGATACCGGCAGTCTCGAAGACGACCTCGTCGGTTTTCTGAGGAACCTCTTCGCGCATTGGCGCGACACATCCTCGGGCAGCGTATTCCGCTCGCTGATCGCCGAGGCCCAGTCCGACGAAGCGGCGGCCGCGGCCCTGACTGGCTATGCCGATGGGCGCGTGTCCCACACCGCTCGGATCATCGAGCGCGCCAAGGCGCGCGGCGAGGTTGCGGCCGATATCGACGCAGCGCTGGTCGCCGACCTCATCGCTTCCTATGCCTGGAAACACCTTTTGACCAACCGGCTGGACGAAGATGAGGCGACAATCCGTGCCACTGTCCGCTATGTGATGTCCGGCATCTCCCGCAATTGAAAAGGGCGCCGAACGGCGCCCTTTGCATGTTTTTTCGGTGCCGGCCTTACTTGCCGGCTTCCATCGTGTCGACGGCCTTCTTCAGATTGGCGTCGGGGATTTCAACCTTTGCGGCGCCGCGCAGCTGCTTGACCAGTGCGAAATACTTGTCGCGGATCACCGCCTGCTTGGCCTGGTCCTTGACGTCGTCGAAGGCCGGCGGCTGTTTGGTGCGCTTGTCCTCGAGCTTGATGACATGCCAGCCGAATTGCGTTTGCACCGGCTCCTTGGTGTATTTGCCGATTTCGAGCGCAACTGCCGCCTTGTCGAATTCCGGCACCATCTGCCCCGGGCCGAACCAGCCGAGATCGCCGCCATTGGTCTTGCCCGAGGGATCGCTGGTATGCTCGTTGGCGAGCTTCTGGAAGTCGGCGCCGCCATCGAGCTGCTTGATGATCGCCTCGGCCTCTTCCTTCGTCTTCACGAGGATGTGACGGGCATGAATCTCATTGACCGGCGGCGTGCTGGCGATTTCCTGGTCGTAGCGGGCGCGCACCTCGGCATCGGTAACCTTGTCGACGACGCCCTTCTCGACCATCTCGCCATGCAGCGCGCGCTGCTGCAGGAACGCCATGCGGCGCTGGAATTCGGGATCCTTGTCGAGCCCGGTAGCGACCGCCTGGGCGGCCATGACGCGGATTTCGATGGCCGCCGAAAGGGCCGCGGCGCGGCGCTGCTCGGGTGGCAACTGCGAGAACTGCTGCGACAGCTCGCCCTCGGCAAGCCCAAGGTCCGCCTCGGTCAGCTTCTGGCCATTGACTGTAGCGATAACGGTGTTCGGATCGACGGGGGCTGCCGCCGGCGCTGCTGCGGCATCGGCCGAGGCGGGAGCGGCTTCCTGGGCCATCAGCGGAGACAGCGACAGGGCCGACAGGCCGAAAGCCAAGCCAAGGCTGGCGAGCGACGCACGGCGAAACAGTAAGGACATCAAGATTAACTCCAAGGGGGGATTGGTAGGGCTTGCAGATCAGCCGGATTGTGGCGGAATTTGGCGCTGCCCATAGGGCTAACGCGGCGTTGACATCAGTTGAGCCCCCTCTTATCTGTCCAACGACTTTGCGTCCAGAACCGTTTTCCGGGCGCTTTTTGTGTTTGTCCGCGTTTCACGCGGAATTGATGGGGCCGGCCGGCGCTCATCTCAAAATTGAGAATTCTATCGAAAGGACCATCGGATGGTCAGTCTCGGCGGTCTCGCCCGTAAGGTTTTCGGTTCCTCCAACGATCGTCGCGTAAAATCGACCCGGCCGCGTGTCGAGGCGATCAACGCCATGGAAAACGAGATGCGGGCGCTGTCCGACGCCGAGCTTCAGGCCCGCACGGAAAAATTCCGCCAGGATATCGCCAACGGCGCCACGCTCGATGACCTGCTGGTGCCGGCCTTCGCCACCGTCCGAGAGGCATCCCGCCGCGTGCTCGGCATGCGCCCGTTCGACGTGCAGCTGATCGGCGGCATGGTGCTGCACAATGGCGGCATCGCCGAAATGCGTACCGGCGAGGGCAAGACCCTGGTCGCCACCCTGCCCGTTTATCTCAACGCGCTTTCCGGCAAGGGCGTCCATGTCGTCACCGTCAACGACTACCTTGCCACCCGCGACTCCGAATGGATGGGCCGCGTCTACAAATTCCTCGGCCTCTCGGTCGGCGTCATCGTCCATGGCCTGTCCGACGAGGAACGCCGCGTCGCCTACGCGTCCGATGTTACCTATGCCACCAACAACGAGCTCGGCTTCGACTATTTGCGCGACAACATGAAGTATGAGCGCGCGCAGATGGTGCAGCGCGGCCACAATTACGCGATCGTCGACGAAGTCGATTCCATCCTGGTCGACGAGGCGCGCACGCCGCTGATCATTTCCGGTCCGCTCGAGGACCGTTCGGAAATGTACAACACCATCGATGCCTTCATGCTGCAGCTCGGCCCAGCCGACTACGAGATCGACGAGAAGCAGAAGACCTCGATCTTCACCGAGGAAGGCACCGAGAAGCTGGAAAACCTGCTGCGCGCGGCCGGCCTGCTCAAGGGCGAGTCGCTCTATGACGTCGAGAACGTCGCCATCGTCCACCACGTCAACAACGCGCTGAAGGCGCACCGGCTGTTCCAGAAGGACAAGGACTACATCGTCCGCAACGACGAGATCGTCATCATCGACGAATTCACCGGCCGCATGATGCCGGGCCGCCGCTATTCGGAAGGCCTGCACCAGGCGCTCGAAGCCAAGGAGCATGTGGCGATCCAGCCGGAAAACCAGACGCTGGCATCCGTCACCTTCCAGAACTATTTCCGTCTCTACAAGAAACTGTCCGGCATGACCGGCACGGCGCTGACCGAGGCCGAGGAGTTCGGCAACATTTACGGCCTCGAAGTCACCGAGATCCCGACCAATCTGCCGGTCATCCGCAAGGACGAGGACGACGAGGTCTACCGGACGGTCGAGGAGAAGTACAAGGCGATCGTCAAGGAGATCAAGGAAGCGCGCGCCAAGGGCCAGCCGACGCTGGTCGGCACCACCTCCATTGAAAAATCCGAGCAGCTGGCCGAGCGCCTGCGCAAGGAAGGGTTCAAGGATTTCGAGGTGTTGAACGCCCGCCACCACGAGCGCGAGGCCGCCATCGTCGCCCAGGCCGGCAAACCCGGCGCCATCACCATCGCCACCAACATGGCGGGACGCGGCACCGACATCAAGCTCGGCGGCAACGCCGAGATGCGCATCGAGGACGAACTGGGCGACATGCCTGCTGGTCCCGAGCGAGAGGCGCGCGAAAAGGAAATCATTGCCGATGTCGAGCGCCTGAAGGAAAAGGCGCTAGCCGCCGGCGGCCTCTACGTGCTCGCCACCGAGCGCCATGAATCGCGCCGCATCGACAACCAGCTCCGCGGCCGCTCCGGCCGCCAGGGCGACCCCGGCCGTTCGAAATTCTTCCTGTCGCTGCAGGACGATCTGATGCGCATCTTCGGCTCCGAGCGCATGGACGGCATGCTGCAGAAGCTTGGCCTCAAGGAAGACGAGGCCATCATCCATCCGTGGATCAACAAGGCGCTGGAAAAGGCGCAGAAGAAGGTCGAAGCGCGCAACTTCGACATCCGCAAGAACCTGTTGAAATACGACGACGTCTCGAACGACCAGCGCAAGGTGGTGTTCGAGCAGCGCATCGAATTGATGGACGGCGAAGGCCTGTCCGAGACGATCGCCGAGATGCGCGAAGGCGTCATCGAGGAGATCGTCACCAAGAACATCCCCGAAAACGCCTATGCCGAGCAGTGGAACGTCGCCGGCCTCAAGGCCGAGGTCGCCGAATTCCTCAATCTCGACCTGCCGGTCGAGGACTGGGTCAAGGAAGAAGGCATTGCCGAGGACGACATCCGCGAGCGCCTGACCAAGGCCGCCGACGACGCCGCCAAGGAGCGCGCCGAGCGCTTCGGCCCAGACGTGATGAGCTATGTCGAACGCTCGGTGGTGTTGCAGACGCTCGATCATCTGTGGCGCGAGCACATCGTCAACCTCGACCATCTGCGTTCGGTCGTCGGCTTCCGCGGCTACGCCCAGCGCGACCCGCTGCAGGAATACAAGAGCGAGGCGTTCGAGCTGTTTCAGGCGCTGCTCGGCAATCTGCGCCAGGCCGTCACCGCGCAATTGATGCGCGTCGAACTGGTCCGCCAGGCCGCCGAAGCGCCGCCGCCCGAAGCGCCTGAAATGTTCGGCAGCCACATTGACGGCACCACGGGCGAGGACGATTTCGAGGGTGGCGAGACCGCACTTCTGGTCCGCCAGGAGAGCAACGCCATCGTCGCTCCCGAAGACCGCGATCCGAACAACCAGGCGACCTGGGGCAAGATCGGCCGCAACGAAGCCTGCCCCTGCGGCTCCGGCAAGAAATACAAGCACTGCCACGGCGCGTTTGCCTGATTTCGAAGGCTAGGTCGGCGGGACAGCACCCCCCTCTGGCCTGCCGGCCATCTCCCCCTCAAGGGGGGAGATCAGCAGCTTCGGCGCCGTAACTTCTTTCAATTTCGACAATTGGCGAAAGCCACAGTGACAGCCAATCTCCCCCCTTCAGGGGGAGATGTCCGGCAGGACAGAGGGGGGTGCGAAGGATGGCGACCTCTCGGTCCAACCCTCGTCAAAACCTCACAACAACCCCGAATCGCGCGCGGTCGCTGTCGCCTCGCCGCGCGACACCGCATCCAGCTTGCCCAGCACCGCCGAGACATGGTGATCGACCGTCTTTGGCGAAATCGTCAATTGCTCGGCGATCCGCTTGTTGGAGAGGCCGCGTTCGATCAGCTGCAGCACCTGCATCTGGCGCAAGGTGAGGCCGGCGAGGTTGGCGCGCGTCGAGCGGCGCGGGCCGCGGGCGATGCCGCCAACGCCGTTCTTGCGCATGATATCGCGCAGGCGCTGGGCTGCCGGCCTTGCCCCCAGGCCGTCGAAAATATCCAATGCCAGCCGCTGCCCCTCGTCGTCGCCGAGGATGAGCGCCAGTCCGCGCTCGTATGGCGCATTCAATTCGGACCAGAGTGCCGAAGCCGAACGCCAGTCGCCGGTCAGGAGCAGCCGGTATGGTGTCGCCATCTCGGCGGTGTCGCCGGCCGGCATATCGGGAGAGAGCAATGTTCGCCACAGAGCCAGCTCACCGACATGGGCACGCGAGCGCACCGGCGTTTCGGCGCGGGTGATCAGCGCCAGCGCCTCTTGCCTGTCGGCCAGGCCCAGCCATGCCTGCTCCGCCATCAGCGCCGCGTAAGAGCTCAGCATCTGCAGGTCGCCGCCGCTTCCGACCAGACGCGCCATTTCGGCGAACAGCGGCTCGGCCGAGGGATCGCCGCGCCTCAGGCGCAGTTTCGCCAGTGCCAGCAGCGCCGGAAACCGGCCCACGGTGGTTGTCCGCTCATTGTCGATGACATCGCTTGCCGTCGCGGCGGCCTCATCCCATTGGCCCTGACGCAGCTGCACATCGGCCAGCATGCCCCTGAGATAGTCGCGCCAGGTGCCGAGGTCGTTCTCGGTGCAATAGTGGATGCCGCTCTCGAGCACCGGACGTGCCGCGTCGTAGCTCATCTGGGTGATCTCGAAACAGGCGCGGTTGGTGAAGGCGCGCGCGGCATGCTCCTGGAAATTGCCCTGGAGCGCAATTTCAAGGCTTTGGTCGAGGCGCAGGCGTCCCGCATCCGGATTGAGCCACTGCTCGACGCAGCCGACATTGTTGAGGGCATGCGAGGCGATGTCGGGACGGTTCATGCGCGCAGCCAGCGCCGCTGCCTTCTCGCCATAGAACAGCGTGTCTTCCACCCTCTCCGACAGCATCGCCAGATGTGAGAGGTTCGAATAGGCCATGGCGAGTTCGGGACCGGCGGGAGCCGCTTCCAGCATCGCCACAGCCTCGGCGCCGAAGGCGGCCGCCGCCTCGCGGTCATCGCCCATTTCGCTCAGCCGGGAGAGCCATCTCAGGCTGTCGCCCTCCTTCAGCCTGTTGCCGTCTGCCTGATGCAACCGGCGCGCCTGTCCCTGCGCTGCAAGCGCATCATCGATCTTGCCGATGAGATGGCACTCGAAGGCATGACTTTCGTAGAGCGCGGCGCGCTCGATCACCGGCAGGCTGTCGGCCTGCTGCAAGGCGATCTCGTAATAGCCGGCGGCATCGCGATGGGCGCCGACGCGCGACGCCTCGCGCGCGGCGATTGGCGCAAGTTCGCGCACCGCCGCCAGATTGTGCGCCTCGACCGCATGATGCACCAGGCGGCCTGTGGAGACGTCGCCATTTTCGAGCAGTGCCGCCAGCGCACGCTGGTTGAACTGCCGCCTGTGCGACGTCGTCAGCATCATTTCGATGGCGCGTCGCGCGATGTCGTGGCGGAAGGCGTAGCCGTCGCCCAGATCGTCAAGCAGGCCGTTGGCGACACACTCGGCCAACTGGCCGGCGCTGGCGACGCCGCACAGGCCTTGCAAGGCCCAGGCGTCGGCGCGGCGCGGAAACACCGACACCGCGTCGAGCATGGCCCGGGCGCCAACCGACAGCCGCTCGGCCCGCGCCAGCACCGCGTCGCGCACGCTTGCCGGCAGCGCCATTTCGTTTTCGGCGCACAACAATTCGGTGACGAAGAAGGCATTGCCTGCGGTCGCCCGGTAGATGGCGTCGCCATCGCGGCCGGCCGCATCGGCGAGCGACAGCACGGCCGCCTCGCTGAGCAGCGGCACGTCCATGCGCGCCACGCTGCCGGCCGGGATTTCGCCAAGGGCGCGGCGCACGCGCATCTGTCCTTCGCTGCGGTCGGTGCGCGCCGTGAGCAACAGCAGGATGTGGGTGTTGGCGATACGCCGGCCGAGGAAGCGCACGAAATCGAGCGTCGCATCGTCGGCCCAGTGCAGGTCTTCGATCACCAGCAGGCTCGGTCCCTTGGCCGCAAAGGCGTCGAGCGCGTCGGAAAACAGCGGCAGTCTCTGCCCATGCCGGGCATCGATGGCGCGCGGCAGCGCCCATTGCGCTTCACGGGCCAGATCGTAGAGCGGCCCCAGCGGATCTGGGATCGACAGATCCTCGCAAGCGCTGCGCAACATTGCCGCGCTTTGCCCCACACGGGCCGCGAATGCCTCGACAAGCGCCGTCTTGCCGGCGCCGGCCTCCCCGGCCAGCACGGCGACGCGGCCATGGCCGCCTATTGCATCGCCAAGCAGGCTCTCCAACTGCTGCAGCTGCGTCTGCCGTTCCAGAAGCATCATTATCATCGTCTCACAGGATCGGAGTTTTCCCACCATGGCGGGCCGCTCACGATTAGCCCGTGAAGAAAGCGCCGCAATGTGACTTTGCACACATTGCCGTGCCTCTTTCCACAAAGAACGACGCCAATATAGGGAATCGTCCCGTCCAATATGGGGAATCGTTCCGATGCGCGGGCCGGGCCGGCGTGGTCAACGTCCAGCAGCGCTCCGATCGAGCGTGAATCAATGGAAAAGGAAGTCTTCCATGCCTCGCTATCTGATTGAACGCACATTTCCGGACGGCCTCAACATTCCGATGACCGACATCGGCGCCACTGCGGTCGGCGGGGTCGTCATGCGCAATGCCGAAAAGGGCGTCACCTGGATCCAGTCCTTCGTCACGCCCGACAAGAAGCACAGCTTCTGCATCTACGACGCGCCGACGCCCGAAGCGATCCGCAGCACGGCTCAGAAAAACTCGCTGCCGGTCGACAAGATCACGGAGGTGCGGGTTCTTGACCCTTATTTTTACCTCTGATCCTGCGTTCGGTCGCCACGACGATGAGCATCAAACTGTCCTTCGCGGCCGTGGCGAACTGCCTGATGGCCTGCCGCTCGGCGGAATCGGGCCTGTCCTGGGAAAGACCGTCCGGCCAACCTCCGTGCTCGGCCGTCTATGGCGGTTCGCGACGAGGCTGCCTGCGTATCTGTCTGAAAGGCGGGGCTTGCCCCCGGAAGGCGACTATCTGAGGCGCGACATCGGGCTATCGGAGCGGGACGTCCCGCAGGAATATTGGCAATATTACTTTTGGGATCGTTGATTTTGCACGGTTTTTAAGGGCTGCGGCCAAAGCCCGGCAACGGAAGCCGCATCGCATGAACCGGGACGGATAAACCAAATCCTAAACCAACGCCGCAGCGTTTCGGGCAGCCTGATCGGCCGCCGTCGCCTCGAGCGTCAACAAACGGACGGAAGACCATGACCATAACTCTTTGGACGACACGCTTCGCGGCTTTCGCCGCCATCTCGATCGCGGCGGGTGCGGCCGCCCAGGCGCACGACGCCAACCCGTTGGCCCAAAAGGTGCGCGCAGCCAACAGCCGCTTCGAGAATGTGGCAGCCGCCACCGCCGAAGGCTATGCCCCCATCCCTTGCGCCAGCGGCATCACCGGCGGCGCCATGGGCATCCACTATGTCAACGGCGCCTATCTCAAGGACGATGCCGTCGATGTCGCCAAGCCCGAGGCGGTGATGTACGAGCCGATGGCCGACGGCGGCCTGAAGCTAATAGCGGTCGAATACATCACCTCGAAAGGCCCGGCCTCGCTCGAAGGCCAGCTGTTCAACTTCAACAGCGCCCCCAACCGCTACGGCCTCGGCCCGTTCTACGAACTGCATGTCTGGGCCTGGAAACAGAACCCGACCGGCGCCTTCGCCGACATGAACCCGAACGTGTCCTGCGACGCGATGAAGGGGATGTAACGTTCCCGATGTGACATCCGGCACCGGACACACCCGATGCCTGCCTTCCCCCTTGGCGGGGGAGGGGCGAGCGAAACGCCGACCGGCTCCCCAGTCTTCCCCGGCGTTCGCTCGCCTTTTATTATGCCCCGGCATACGATGACGCACCTTGCACACGCGGCCGTCCTTGGCCCCTCGGCGCACCCGCACCTGCCCACCCTTTCTTAAGGTGTTTCGGATACATCGAAACCTTGAAAAGAGGCGGAAAACGGAGAGACATCGGGGTGCGCTTTTCCGCGGCGACGACGGCCGGGCGGTTCTTGCCGCAGCGTTTGGCGCTGCGCATGGGGCCTCTGCTTGACCGCATCGATGCGGTGCTGTTCACCGCCGACGAGCGCGGCGAAGCCGGCCGCATGTCGCTGATCGCCTTTGCCATCCGCATCGTCAGCGCCGTCATCGCCTTCATCAGCCAGGTGCTGATGGCGCGCTGGATGGGCTCGTTCGAATACGGCATCTTCGTCCTCGTCTGGGTGACGATGGTCATCGTCGGCAACCTCGCCTGCCTCGGCTTCCACACCTCGGTCATCCGCTTCATCCCCGAATACCGCGAACGCAACATGCTGGCCGAGCTGCGCGGCATCGTTGTCGCCAGCCGCCTGTTCGTGCTGATTGCCTCGACCGCAATCGCCGGACTAGGCGCACTGGGCGTCTGGCTGTGCGCGAACTGGATCGAGAGCTACTATGTCATGCCCTTCATCCTCGGCCTGTTCTGCCTGCCGATGATCGCCATGGGCGACCTGCTGCAAGGCCAGTCACGCGCCAATTCCTGGGCGCTGTTTGCGCTGTCGCCGACCTATCTGGTGCGGCCGGTGCTGATCCTGGCGCTGATGGCGCTGATGCTGGCAATGGGCTATGCGCCCGACGCCAGGACAGCGATCTTCGCTTCGATCGCCGCCACCTACGCCACCACGCTCGGCCAGCTCATCGGCGTGACCACGCGCATGGGCAGGAATATCCCGGCCGGGCCGATGAAGGTGCATTTCAGCGAGTGGTTCATCGTCTCGCTGCCGATCTTCCTGGTCGAAAGCTTCTTCTTCCTGCTCACCAACGCCGATGTGCTGATGGTCGGCGCCTATCTCCAGCCCAATGACGTCGCCGTCTATTTCGCCACCGTCAAAACGCTGGCGCTGGTGCATTTCGTCTATTTCTCCGTCAAGGCCGGCGTCGCCCAGCGTTATGCGCAGTTCACCCATGGCGAACCGGAAAAGCTCGCCGCCTTCGCCCGCGAGACCGTGTCGTGGACGTTCTGGCCGTCGCTGCTGATGGCGCTGCTGGTGCTGGCGCTCGGCGAACCGATGCTGGTGCTGTTCGGGCCCGAATTCACCGACGGCTATCCGCTGCTGTTCCTGCTGGTGTTCGGCGTCGTGGCGCGCGCCGCCGTCGGCCCTTGCGAAAGCCTGTTGACGATGAGCGGCAACCAGAACATCTGCGCCGCCGTCTATGCCATGACGCTGGCCTTCAACATCGGCCTCAACGTGGTGCTGATCCCGCTCTTTGGCCTGTGGGGGGCGGCGATCGCCACCAGCCTCGCCATGGTCTTCGAGGCCAGCGCCCTGTCCTTCACCGTCTGGCGCAAGCTCGGCATCGTCATGCTGATCTTCGTGCCCGCTGCCGAGGGAGCCGCCTGATGGCCGCCATCCCGCTGATCGAGGAAACCAGCGGCGGTCCGGCCGGCGCCATGGTGTCGGGTCTTGCCGGCCTGGCGCGCGACGCCGATCCGGCGCATCTCGAGATCCTCGCCAACAACCGGCCGCTGCGCAAGCTGGCGATCTATCCGGCTTCGGCCGGCTTCGAACTGGTCGAGGAACTCGACTATCTGTGCACCCGCACGATCGAGCCCAACGTTTTCTTCAACCCGCGCTTCCTGGCGCCGGCCATGCCCCGGCTGGAAGATCGCGAGGTCAAGCTGGCGGTGATCCGCGACGGCGACGAATACCGCAACCGGCTGCGCCTGCTGGTGCCGTTCTCGGTCGAAAGGCCGGCGGTGCCGCTCGGCGTTCCGGTGATGCGCACCTGGTCGAGCCCGTTCGGCCCGATCGGCACACCGCTGGTCGACCACGACGACCCGATCGGCGTCGTCGAGGATTTCTTCGGCATGCTGTCGCGGCCGCATCTCAAGCTGCCGAAGGTCTTCGTGCTGCCCGACATGCGGCTCGACGGCCCATTGGCCAGCGTGCTGGCCACCGTTGCCGAGACGCGCGGCCTGACAATGGTCACCACCGGCAAGGCGGACCGGCCGGTGCTCGAAAGTACGCTCGACGGCGAGGCGTATCTGAAGGCATCGCTGCGCGCGCACCACTACCGCGAATTCCGCCGCCTAAAGCGGCGCCTGGGGGATCTCGGCAGGCTGGAACATGTCGTGGCGCGGGGACCGGACGAAATCCGCCACGCCATCGAAAGTTTCCTGACGCTGGAGGCGGCCGGCTGGAAGGGCCGCGAGCGCACCGCCATGGCCATCGACCGCTACCGCGCCGCCTTTGCCCGCGAGGCCGTGCACCGGCTGGCCGAGCACGACATGTGCCGCATCCATTCGCTGATGCTGGACGGCCGCACCATCGCCTGCCTGGTGGTCTTCGTCGAAGCCGGCGTCGCCTACACCTGGAAGACCGCCTATGACGAGACGCTGGCGACCTATTCGCCGGGCACGCTGCTGATGATCGAGGTGACCAGGCAGCATCTCGACGACCCCAACATCATGATGACGGATTCCTGCGCCGTGCCCGACCACCCGGTGATGAGCCGGCTGTGGAGCGAGCGCAAGCCGATGGGCTCGCTGGTGATCGGACTGACGCCGGATGCCGACCGCCTCGCCCGCCAGGCCGCCTCGCAGCTGCATCTCTACCGCGAGACCCGCAACATGGCCCGTCTGCTGCGCAACCGCGTGAAGAGTTTGCTGGGACGGCGATAGCCACTGGATCAACGGCAAGACACCAGCTATGGCTCCGGCGGCAATTTCGGCCGGCCTTCACGACAAGCCATCCTGATGATCAGAACCTTTTTGCGTCACGCCGGTCCCCGTGCGGCCTTTTTGCTGCTTGCGCTGCTGCCTGTCCGCGCCTGGGCCGATAGCTGTCCCGAGGATTGCAGCGAGCCCGCGCCGTCCATCAACATCTACAGCCACACCGCCGCCAGCCATCTCAGCCCGGCCACGCTGGGTGCACTGCCGCGCGTCTATGTGCCGAACCGCTCCTCCAACAGCGTCACGGTGATCGACACCATGACACTCAAGGAAGTCGACAGGTTCCCGGTCGGCAGCAAACCGCAGCACGTCGTGCCGTCCTGGGACCTGAAGACGCTCTGGGTCGCCAACAATGGCACCGGCAAGAACGGCAGCCTGACGCCGATCGACCCGATGACCGGCAAGCCCGGCCCGCAGATCGCCGTGGACGATCCCTACAATTTGTATTTCATGCCGGGCGCGGCCATCGTCGTCGACGAAGCCCTGGAGCGGCTCGATTTCCGCGATCCTCACACCATGGCGCTAATGTCGAGCCTGCCGACGCCCACTTGCCCCGGCATCAACCACGCCGAATTCTCGGTCGACGGGGCCTACGCGATCTTCACCTGCGAATACGGCAATGGCGGATTGGCAAAGATCGACCTGAAGAACCAGAAGGTGCTTGGCCATCTCGACTTCTCGAAAATGGGCATGCCGCAGGACATCCGCCTCTCGCCCGACGGCAAGGTTTTTTACGTCGCCGACATGATGAATGACGGCGTGTTCCTCGTCGATGGCGACAGTTTCAAGGAAATCGGCTTCATCCCGGCCGGCATCGGCGCCCATGGCTTCGTCGTCAGCCGCGACGGCAAGCGGCTCTATGTCTCGAACCGGGGCTCGCACAAGATGGAGCAGGGCCAGGCAAAGGGACCGGGCAGCGTGACGGTGATCGACTTCGCTACCCGCGCGGTCGTCACGCAATGGCCGATCCCCGGCGGCGGCAGCCCCGACATGGGCAACGTCAGCGCCGACGGCAAACAACTATGGCTGTCCGGCCGCTTCGACAGTGCCGCCTACATGATCGACACGACATCAGGCGCGGTGACCAAGTTTCGGGTTGGCTCAGAGCCGCACGGCCTGACGGTGTGGCCACAGCCGGGGCGGTATTCGCAAGGGCATACGGGGAATATGCGCTAAGTCCGTGTTCGAGGCGCGGCTCGAACGCAAAAGGTCGCAAGGGCAACCGCCCATCGGCCGGGACCCGGAACGAGCAGGGGCTTTCCTTGGAAACCGCGAAGCTGTAGCTCCACACACTGGTTTCGGATACTGCCAGAAGATGAACCTTGGCCGCATCGTCCTCATCGTCGCGCTTCTCAATCTTGCCTATTTCGGGATCGAGTTCGCTGTGGCGCTCGCCATTGGATCAGTGTCCCTGTTCGCCGACAGCATCGACTTTCTTGAAGATGCTTCCGTGAACCTCCTTATCCTGCTCGCACTTGGGTGGTCTGTGCGCTCCCGTGCGCGGGTGGGGATGGCATTGGCGCTCATCCTTCTCATGCCGGGTCTGGCAACGCTCTGGACGGCTTGGGAGAAGTTCAACGTGCCGGTGCCGCCGCAGCCCATCGCCTTGACCTTGGCGGGACTTGGCGCTCTCGCCGTCAACCTGTCCTGTGCCTACATGCTGGCCGCGCACCGGCATCGTGGCGGCAGCCTCACAAAGGCGGCCTTCCTGTCGGCCCGCAACGACGCCTTGGCCAACATCGCCATTATTGCCGCAGGGTTGGTCACGGCCTTGCTCTGGCATTCCGCGTGGCCCGATTTGGCGGTGGGATTGGGGATCGCGGTCATGAACGCCGACGCGGCCCGCGAAGTGTGGGAAGCTGCCCGTGAAGAACACCGTGCGGCGGCCTGAGAGCACGTAGAGCGGGGCTACCGGCCGCCGCTGATTGGCGCTATCGCTGTCATCCTCAGCAGCCGCGGTTGGCTCTGTGTTCGAGGCACTGTTCGAACCCGGAGGTTTCGCAAGGGCGACCGCCCGTCGGCCGGTCAGGCCGCCCCATCGGAGCCCATGAGCGAAGCGAACTGGCGTGAGATCAAAAATGGTGCCCCTAGCCGGAATCGAACCAGCACTCCTTGCGGAACTCGATTTTGAGTCGAGCGCGTCTACCAATTCCGCCATAGGGGCTCAGGCCCAAAGGCCTGGATGGGCGCGGACTATACGGTTGGAGGCCTGTTCGTCAACTGGCCAAATGCGCCGCCGTGCCCTGCTTGCGGCAAAAGCCCGCCTTTCTGTTTCGTGACGCTCCTGCCATTGTGCGGCGCGGAAAATCTTTCTAGACAGACGCGCATCAAAGCGCGTTGCGTGTGGCAACCTGCATCCAGGAGAGCCGATGCTTCGCGGACTTTACGACTGGACCTTGTCGCTGGCGGCCCGCAAATCCGCCGAATGGTGGCTGGCCTTCATCGCTTTCGTCGAAAGCTCGGTGTTTTTCATACCTGCCGACGTCTTGTACCTGCCCATGGCTTTGGCGCGGCCCGAACGCGCCTATCGCTACGCGCTGACCGCCACTGTCGCGTCGGTGCTGGGCGGCATTGCCGGCTGGCTGATCGGTTACTATGCCTACGACACGATAGCACGGCCGATGCTGGAGCACTTTGGCGGCCTTGACGCGTTCGAGAGGTGGCAGTCGGCCGGCACCGGGCTGATGCTGGTGCTGCTCGTCACATCGGGTGCCGCCCACCTGCCGCCGATCAAGGTGGTCACCATTCTGGCAGGCGCCCTCCACGTCAATCTTTTCGTCTTCATCGTCTCCGCCATCCTGGCGCGTGGCGCTCGTTTCCTGCTTCTTGCCTGGCTGCTGCGCCGCTATGGCGAAGAGATCAAGGAATTCATCGAGAAGCGTTTGGGATTGATCGTCGGCGCCGGCGCCGCTGCCCTGATTTTGCTCTATATCGTCGTCAAATACGCCTTCTGACCGTCCAAGGCGGGCGGTGGGTCAGGACTATGCCGGCGGACGGCGAATTCAACGGACGAAACATGACAGCCACGATGACAGCCGATACCGGACGCCAGCGGACGCGCACCGCTTTGTTTCTCGCCGTCGCCATGGCCGCCACGGTCGGCTCCGCGCTCGCCTTCCAGCACATAGGCGGCTACATCCCCTGCCATCTGTGCCTGGAGCAGCGCACGCCCTATTATATCGGCGCCCCGCTGATGCTGCTGGCGGTGATTGCCTCGATGCTTAGCGCGCCCGCATGGCTGACGCGCGGCCTGCTTGCCGTCGGCGGCCTGCTGATGCTCTATGGCCTCTATCTCGGCGTCTATCATTCGGGCGTCGAATGGGCCTGGTGGCAGGGCCCGGCCGATTGCACGGCCGGCGCCGGCCCGGTCGACACCGGCGGCAAGGGCGTGCTCGACGCGCTCGACAAATTCGTGCCGCCATCCTGCGATAAGGCAGCCCTTCGTATCCTCGGCCTGTCGCTGGCCGGGTGGAACGCCATCGCCAGCTTCATCCTCGCCGCCGTCGCCTTTCGCGGGGCAATGGCGCGCGATTGAGCTAATTCGATCGAGCGCCACGACGCAGAGTTCGAGCAAAAATTCTGCAGACTGGTTCGCGTGGCGCGGCTTTCGACGTCCGAGCTAGGTCGACCCCCACTCCGTCTCGGCTTCGCCGAACCACCTCTCCCCCGATCGACGGGGTAGAGGAAAGGCGCGAGCCTATTACAGCCGGCGCTACTCTACAGCCAGCGCTCCTCCAGCGGGGCTCCCTTCCTCTCCCTCCGGAGGGGGGAGAGGTGGCGCTGCGAAGCAGCGACGGAGTGGGGGAAGCCGGTCCTTAAAGGCGATGCCGCCGATAAGTGAGCGCAGCCGAGCTGTTCCGATATGGTCTGGCAGGCGTGTGAGCATCGGAAGCGCAAAATCGCTTCAGGCGGCCAGCCTTGCGAATTCTCGAACGATCCCTACGGTTCGAGTTCCACATCCCAGTAGAGATAATCCATCCAGCTTTCATGCAGATGGTTGGGCGGGAACAGCCGGCCATTGTTGTGCAGGTCGTGCACGGTCGGCTGGTAGGGCTTCTGCAACGGCCACATCTTGGCGTGCGCCGGCATCATGCCGCCCTTCCTCAGATTGCAGGGTGAACAGGCGGCCACGACATTCTCCCACGTCGTCGCCCCGCCGCGATGGCGCGGGATGACGTGGTCAAAGGTCAGATCCTCGGGCGTGCCGCAATACTGGCACTGGAAGCGGTCGCGCAGGAACACGTTGAAGCGGGTGAATGCCGGGTGCCTCGACGGCTTCACATAGGCCTTCAGGCTGACGACGCTGGGCAGCTTCATCGAAAAGGTCGGCGAAGACACCGCATGCTCGTATTCGGCGACGATGTTGACCCGGTCGAGGAACACCGCCTTGATGGCATCCTGCCAGGACCAGAGCGACAAGGGGTAATAGCTGAGCGGACGGTAATCCGCATTCAGCACCAGCGCAGGAAGCCCATCCGGAGATACGGCAACCGTCACCTTGTTGACCTCCTCGTTTTAAAACCGATCGGCGTGGATACTGTAAGCCCGACATGACAGGGATGTGAAGCGGATTGTCATCAGCCAAACGCGGCAAAAATGCAGGGTTTTCATGCTTTTTTGCGGTTTCAGGCCGGAGGTGCCGCGTCCCGGCCCCTGGTTTCGCGATAATAGGACCAGAAAAGCCGCGATGCGACACCTCGCCACGGGCTCCATGATTCGGCCAGGGCGATCAGCGTTTTCTCCGGCGGACGCGGCTCGATACCGAGCGCGTGGCCGACCGCGCTCTGCAGCGCGACGTCGCGCGCGGGGAAAATATCGGGGTGGCCGGCGGCAAACAGGAGATAGACTTCCGCCGTCCACGGGCCGATGCCCGGCACCGCGATCATAGCCGCGATCGCCTCTTCGGCGTCGAGCAAACAGAGGTGATGCAGGTCGAGCCCCTCAACCACGGCCTGCGCAACCGCGATCAGACCGCGCTGCTTCGGCCGCGACAGCCCGGCCTCGCGAAACATGTCCTCGCCGGCGGCAAGGATCGCCTGCGGCGTTAGCGGATCGACCAGTTTCATCAGCCGGCCGAAAATCGCATCGGCGCTCGCACGGGATACTTGTTGCGAAACGATAATGGAGGCCAGGCTTCGAAAACCGGGTTCCGACAGCCGCAGCGGCACCTCGCCAGCCATGCCGCGCACCTTTTCCAGGCGCGGATCGATTGCGCAAAGCGCATCCAACCCGCGCGCAATATCGTCCAGTGTCGCGATGCGTTGCATGTTTTCTTGTTCCTGAACCGACCGCACGGTAGCAATTGGCAAAACCGCTGCACAACCCGATTGCCGCTTGTGAGATGACGCTCCTGACATTCCGCTTCGCGCCGAGCCCGAATGGCGAACTGCATCTCGGCCATGCCTATTCGGCACTGCTCAACCAGCAACTGGCGCGTGCGGCCGGCGGCCGCCTGCTGCTGCGCATCGAGGACATCGACACGATCCGCTGCACGCCTGAATTCGAGGCCGGCATCTTTCGCGACCTCGAATGGTTAGGTCTCGAATGGGAACAGCCGGTGCGGCGCCAGGCCGAGCATTTCTCCGACTATCAGGCCGTGCTCGACCGGCTGGTCCGCGAAGAACTCGTCTACCCTGCCTTCATGAGCCGTGGCGAGATCAGGGCCTTCATCGCCGACAGCGAAAAGCGCGGCCGCGGCTGGCCGCGCGACCCGGACGGCGTGCCGCTTTATCCCGCCGCCGACAAGGCGCTGCCGGTCAGCGAACGCAACCGCCGCATCGCCGAAAATGCGCCCTTCGCCTGGCGCCTCGACATCGATGCAGCGCTGGCGCGCGTCGGCACGGATTTGTCCTGGCGCGAATTCACCAACGAGACGCTTTCGGCGACGCAGCGAGTCGAGGCGCGTCCGCAGGACTGGGGCGACGTCATTCTGGCGCGCCGCGACATCCCGACCAGCTATCACCTGGCCGTCGTCGTCGACGACGCTCTGCAAGGCGTCAGCCATGTCGTGCGTGGCCGCGACCTTTATTCCGCGACCGGCATCCAGCGCCTGCTGCAGGAACTGCTCGGCCTCGGCCAGCCGCAGTATTTCCACCACCGTCTCATACTCGGACCGGATGGGCGCAAACTGTCGAAGAGTTTTGCTGATACCGGCCTTGCCGCGCTGAGGCAGGCAGGCATGTCGCCGGACGATGTCAGGCGGCTGGTCGGGCTCTGACTAAAGCCGGGCCAGCCCCGCCTTGAGCAGCGCCAACGCGCCTATAAACGCGAAGGCGCCGCCCAGTCCCCAGGCAACCGCGAGCTTCAGATCTCTCAGGACGATGCCATGTTCGTTCGCGGCCATGACCGCGGCGAAAAAGCCGAGCGTGAACAGCAATGTGTTGCCGGTCGACCCAAAACCGTCCTCCTGCATGATGGCGTCGAGCGCTGAACCGAAGAAGAAGCCGAACACGGCCACACTGGCCACCGTCATCAAAAGCCAGCTTGTGTCGAGATGCAACAGCATGCGCGCTCCCTGTCGAAGCCAAAACGCCATGTCGCCGGATCCATCGACAGAAGTCGATTGCCCTGACGCCGCCCTTTGAATTCGGCCACCTCCTACATCAGGATGAGCTTATGTACCAATTGTTTCGCTTTGCTTGCCGGATTGAACCGCATTAGAGCAATTGCCGTATTTGTCTCTTCACCGAATCGGACCTCTCCACCGGAAACGGCTTCCCCGAAAATGCACAGTCTCAAGCGGTTCATCCCCGCCTCGTTTGTCGTCCTGTGGGCGACAGGTTTCATCGGCGCGCGCTACGCCATGCCCTGGGCCGAGCCCTTCACCTTTCTGGCGGCCCGCTTTGTCATCGCCGCCTTGCTGCTCGCCGGCCTGATGCTCGTGCTTGGCTCGAAGCGAGCCACAAGGGCAGAAGCGCTTCACGCCACGGTCTCCGGCATCCTCATGCATGGCATCTATCTCGGCGCGGTGTTCTGGGCGATCCACAGGGGCATGCCCGCCGGGCTTTCGGCGCTGATCGTCGGCCTGCAGCCACTGATCACGGCCGTGCTTGCCGGCCGGTTCCTCGGCGAGGCCATCCTGCCGCGCCACTGGGCCGGCCTTGCCGTCGGCCTTGTGGGGGTGATCATCGTGCTGTGGCCAAAGCTCGGCGCTCTCGGCGGCGGCGTTACGCCCGAAACGCTGGCGGCGTCGCTGGTCTCGGTGCTGGGCATGAGCGCCGGGACCATCTGGCAGAAGCGCTATGCCTCGGGTGGCGACCTGGTGGCGGCGACGATGTGGCAATATATCGGCGGCGGCTCGCTGATGATCCTGGCTTCGCTGGCCCTTGAGACCCACACGGTGATCATCAACGGCGAACTGATCTTCGCCATGGCCTGGCTGGTCCTGGTGCTGTCGATCGGCGCCATCTTCTTGCTGATGGTGATGATCCGCGACGGCGAGATGTCGAAGGTCGCGTCGCTGTTCTACCTGGTGCCGGCCGTCACCGCTGTCATCGCCTGGGCGCTGTTCGGCGAACGGCTCAGCCTCGTGCAGATCGTCGGCATGGCAATCGCGACGCTCGGCGTCGGGCTGGCCACGGCTCGGCCAGCCAAAACCTAGCTGCCGACACGCGCGCGCGCTTCGAGAAAGCGGCTGATCGCTGCATTGAGTTCGCCGCCGAGGATGAAGATCGCCGACAGCATATAGAGGAAAACCACGGCGATCATGATCGAGGCGAGGCCGGCATAGGTCGTCACATAGGACGAGAAATGGTCGAGGTAGGTCGCGAACATCGTCGAGCCGACAAGCCACGCAGCCAGAGTGAAAATGATGCCAGGCACCAGCGAGACAAAGCGGCGCTTGCCCGCCGGCAGCCAATAGTGGACGGCAAACAAGCCACCAATGATGACGGTTGAGGCGATGACGTAACGCCACAGCGTGATCGTGCCCGTATAGGGTTTGATCCACTCGAAATGAGCTTCCGCCAGCCGCGCCAGCAAGGGCGCAAAGACCAGGAGCACGCTGATCGCCAGGAAACCGGCCGTCGCGATCAGCACGAAGAAAATGCTCTGCACCCGGCGGTAGATGATGCCGCGCGTTTCGGCGACGCGGTAGGCGCGGTTGAGCGAGGTGCGCAGCGCCTCGATGCCGTTGGAGGCGAAATAGGCCGCCAGCAGCACGCCGTAGGTCAAAAGATCGGTGCGCCGCACGGTCAGCACGTTGAGCACTTCGCGCGCGATAGGCTTCGCGATCTGTTCGGGCCAGGTGTCGAAGACCAGGTGCACGGCAGTATCGGCGAACGCCTGCGCGCCGAGGAAGCTCGCCAGCGTGGTGGCGAAGATCAGGAACGGGAACAGCGCCATCAGCGAAGTGATCGCCAGATGGCTGGCCATGGCCCAGCCGTCATCGGTGTTGAAATGGCCAAGCGCGTCATAGAGCACGCGGCGCAGCACGACGATATTCCGCATCAAGAGCCGCGTTCCCTTCGATTGTCTCGACGCCGCGAATATGGGAAGGGATTGTGGCAAATGGCAACCCTTGCTCAAACCACGACGCCGCCTGCCAAAGAGTTGCGCACCATCATCGTCACCGGCGCCTCGTCCGGGATAGGCGCCCACTGCGCCCGTGCGCTGAAGGCGGATGGCTGGCGGGTGCTTGCAACGGCGCGCAAGCCTGAAGACATAGCCTCACTCGAAGCAGACGGCATCGAGGCGTTTTACCTCGATTACCGTGAGCCGGACTCTATCGAAGCCCTTGTGGGCTCGGTGCTGGAGCGGACAGGCGGACGCCTCGACGCCCTGTTCAACAACGGCGCCCATGCACAGCCCGGCGCCGTGGAAGACCTGCCGGTTGCGGCATTGCGCGAGCAGTTCGAGGCCAATTTCTTCGGCTGGCACGACCTCACCCGACGCATCGTACCGGTAATGCGTCGCCAGGGACATGGCCGCCTCGTTCATTGTTCCTCGATCCTTGGGCTAGCGCCGGTGCCTTTTCGCGGCGCCTACTCAGCCTCCAAGCACGCGCTCGAAGGCCTGATGCTGTGCATGCAGCAGGAACTCAGGGGCAGCGGCATCCATGTCTCGCTGATCGAACCGGGGCCGGTGACCTCGAAAATCGCCAGCAACGGGCTGTTCTGGTTCCTGAAAAACATCGACCACGAGAATTCCGTCCACCACCTCGCCTATGCCACGCAGCTGGCGCGGCTTCGGGCCGGCGGCAGCTCATCACGGCTGAAAAAGGGGCCGGAGGTGGTCTATGCGGCCTTGCGCCATGCACTTCTGTCGCGGCGCCCGCGCCCGCACTATGTGGTAACAGTGCCGGCCAGGATCGGCGTGATGCTCAAGCGCATCCTGCCGGCATCGATGCTCTACCGCGTTCTGGCCAGACGCGCCTGACCGCAACAGAACTGGGAACAGATCATGGCAACCGTCATCAAAGTCCTCCTCGTCCTCGTCATGGTCGCCGTGGTGATCGTGCTTGTCCGCGGCCTCATCAACATGATGCGCGGCGGCTCCGGTGTGAGCTCGAACAAGCTGATGCAGGCGCGCGTGCTGTTGCAGGCGCTGGCGTTGGCACTGATCCTGCTGGTGGTGTACTTCACCCGCAAGTGACGGCCGTTCGGGAGGCGACGTGGTCAAGCTCAACAAGATCTACACCCGCACCGGCGATGACGGCACCACTGGCCTCGGCACCGGTGAACGCAGGCTGAAATCCGACCTGCGCGTCGATGCCTACGGCACCGTCGATGAAGCCAATGCCTGCATCGGCATCGCCCGCCTGCACACAGCGGCAAGTTATCCCGCCATCGACGCCATGCTGTCCCGCATCCAGAACGATTTGTTCGACCTCGGCGCCGATCTCGCCGTGCCCGACGACGGCAAGCCGCTTGGCTACGAACCGCTGCGCATCATCGCCTCGCAGACCGACCGCGTCGAAAAGGATATCGACCTTCTCAACAAGGATCTGCAGCCGCTCAAATCCTTCGTGCTCAATGGCGGCACGCCGGCGGCGGCAGCACTTCATCTTGCCCGCACCGTGGCGCGACGGGCCGAGCGGATCATGGTGGCACTGGCGCAGGACCCGGCCGAACATGTCAATCGCGAGGGGCTGAAATACATAAACCGCGTCTCGGACTTTCTGTTCGTCGCCGCTCGTGCGGTCAATGACAACGGAAATGCCGACGTGTTATGGGTGCCCGGCAAGAACCGCTGAATTTTCGAAGGCGGGAAAGGGCTTGGGGCATGTTCATCCCGCTTTACGACTCCAACAGGTTGCGCCACATCCGGCTGCAATATGTGACGATCGGCCTGATCGCGGCCAACGTGTTGGTCTTTCTCATCACCACGATCGGCGGCGAAAATTTCAACAACGCCGCCGTGCTCGGCCTCGGCTTCATCCCTTCGGTTGTCCACGACACGGCAGAACTCTCGCCCCAATTCGTCGTCATTCCGGAGAGCCTGAGTTACCTCACCTATGCCTTCCTGCATGCCGATATCTTTCATCTCGGCGGCAACATGCTGTTCCTGTGGGTGTTCGGCGATAATGTCGAGGACGCACTCGGCCACATCCGCTACCTTATCTTCTACCTGCTTTGCGCCATCGCCGGCGCCTTCTTCCAAGGGCTCGTCGCCTGGAGTTCGGAGGTGCCGCTGATCGGCGCCTCCGGCGCCATTGCCGGCGTCGTCGCCGCCTATCTGGTCCTCTACCCCCGGGTGAAAGTGTGGGTGCTGGTCTTTGCCCGCATTCCGCTGCGTATCCCGGCCTTCATCCCGCTGATCCTGTGGATCGGCTTCCAAGTGGTGATGTTTGCCGCCGGCGGCGAAAACCAGATATCCTGGGCCTGCCATATTGGCGGCATCATTGCCGGTGGCGTGCTGGTGCTCATCATGCGCAGCCGCGGCGTGCCGCTGCTCGCCGGTGACGACGGCGAGCCGGAACCCGCCGATCAGCCAGCCGCTTCTACTGGGCCGGCGCCAGCCGGTCCCGCTCCCGTGCAACCTGAGACGCGTTGGGGCCGAGGTGGCGCTTCCGGTCACAACTGAACCGATTTGAGCGGTTTGGCCGCTGCCGTGGCATATTGACGTGTTGCGTCTCCACAACTACGGAGAGCGCCACCGCTAGGCGGCAGAAGACAAGAATTCCGTCCGGCCAGAATTCCGTTTGGCCGCAATTCAGTCAGGAATGTCGGCTTTCGACAACTCTGCGGAGGCGCACGCTGCTATAGCGCGCCCGGATATCTCAGGAGAGGTGACAGGCAAATGAAGATCCTTGTGCCCGTGAAGCGGGTTGTGGATGCGAACGTCAAGGTTCGCGTCAAGGCTGATGGTTCGGCGGTTGAACTCGCCAACGTCAAGATGGCGATGAACCCGTTCGACGAGATCGCGGTGGAAGAGGCGCTCCGGCTGAAGGAAGCCGGCAAGGCCGAAGAGATCATCGTCGTGTCGATCGGCCCGCAGCAGGCGCAGGAAACGCTCCGCACCGCGCTCGCCATGGGCGCCGACCGCGCCATCCTGGTCAAGACAGACGAACAGACCGAGCCGCTCGGCGTCGCCAAGGTGCTGAAGGGCGTCGTCGACGCCGAGCAGCCCGGTCTCGTGATCCTGGGCAAGCAGGCGATCGATGATGACTCGAACCAGACCGGCCAGATGCTGGCCGCCCTGCTCGGCTGGGCACAGGGCACTTTCGCCTCCAAGGTCGTGATCGACGGCGACAAGGCCAAGGTGACGCGCGAAGTCGACGGCGGCCTGCAGACGGTAGAGCTGAAAATGCCGGCGATCATCACCGCCGACCTTCGTCTCAACCAGCCGCGCTATGCCTCGCTGCCCAACATCATGAAGGCCAAGAAGAAGCCGCTCGACGAAAAGAGCCCGGCCGATTACGGCGCCGACGTCAAGCCGCGCCTGAAGGTGCTCAAGACCGAGGAGCCCAGCGGCCGCAAGGCGGGCGTGAAGGTCAAGAGCGTCGCCGAACTGGTCGACAAGCTGAAGAACGAAGCCGGCGTGCTCTGAGACTGGAAGGAACAGATAAAATGACCATTCTCCTCATCGCAGAACACGACAACGCAACTCTTTCCGACCAGACCGCCAAGGCGCTCTCGGCGGCGCTGCAGATCGGTTCGGACGTGCATGTGCTGGTCGCCGGCAAAGGCGCCAAGGGCGCGGCCGACGCCGCCGCCAAGCTCGAGGGCGTGAGCAAGGTGCTGCTGGCCGAGGCCGACGAACTGGCCGAGCGCCTCGCCGAACCGCTCGCCGCACTCGTTGTCTCGCTGGCCGGCGCCTACGACACCATAATCGCGCCGGCGACCTCGTCGGGCAAGAATGTCGCGCCGCGCGTGGCGGCCCTGCTCGATGTCGCGCAAGTCTCCGAGATCATCGAAGTGGTTTCACCAGACACGTTCAAACGGCCGATCTATGCCGGCAACGCCATCCAGACGGTGCAGTCGAGCGACGCCAAGAAGGTCATCACCGTGCGCACCGCCTCCTTCCAGGCTGCCCCCGAGGGCGGCTCGGCAGCTGTCGAGACGGTCAAGGCCGCGTCCAATCCGGGCCTGTCCACCTTCGTCGAGAACAGGCTGTCGGAAACCGACCGTCCGGAACTGACCTCGGCCAAGATCATCATTTCGGGCGGCCGCGCGCTCGGCTCCTCGGAAAAGTTCCAGGAAGTCATTCTGCCGGTCGCCGACAAGCTCGGTGCAGCCGTCGGCGCCTCGCGCGCTGCCGTCGACGCCGGCTACGCCCCGAATGACTGGCAGGTCGGCCAAACCGGCAAGGTCGTGGCGCCGGACCTCTATATTGCCGTCGGCATTTCCGGCGCCATCCAGCACCTTGCCGGCATGAAGGATTCGAAGGTCATCGTCGCCATCAACAAGGACGAGGAGGCGCCGATCTTCCAGGTTGCCGATTATGGCCTCGTCGGCGACCTGTTCGTCATCCTGCCGGAACTGCAAAAGGCGCTTTGACGCTCTCTGCCAAAGCGTATTAAATTGTGAAAGGGTGGGGTAGACGAAGCTACCCCACCCTTTTAGTTTGCACTGCACAAAAAGCAGGCCGCAAAGGCCTTTTCGACGGGATCGCTGCAAATGGCCAAGATCGAGACGATCGGCATCATCGGCGCCGGCCAGATGGGCGGCGGCATCGCGCATGTATCAGCACTTTCGGGTTTCAAGGTGCTGATCTACGACGTCTCGCCCGACCGTATCGAGAAGGGCATTGCCACGGTCAGCGGCAACATGGCCCGTCAGGTCGGCTCCGGCAAGCTTGAGGAAAAGCTGCGTAACGAAGCGATGGCGCGCATTTCCGCAGCCCCCACCATGGCTGATCTCGCCGGTGCCGATCTGGTTATCGAGGCGGCGACCGAGGACGAGACGGTCAAGCGCAAGATTTACGCGCAGCTCTGTCCCCAGCTCAACCCGGAAGCCATTCTGGCGACCAACACCTCGTCGATTTCGATCACCCGGCTTGCGGCGCAGACCGACCGTCCCGAGCGTTTCATCGGCATACATTTCATGAACCCCGTGCCGCTGATGAAGCTGGTCGAACTGGTGCGCGGCATCGCTACCGAGGATCAGACCTTCGAGGCGGCCAAGGCCTATGTGAAACAGCTCGACAAGACGATCACCGTCTCTGAAGATTTTCCGGCCTTCATCGTCAACCGCATTCTATTGCCGATGATCAACGAGGCGATCTACACGCTCTATGAGGGGGTCGGCTCGGTCGATGCCATCGACACCGCCATGCGGCTCGGCGCCAACCATCCGATGGGACCGCTGCAGCTCGCCGATTTCATCGGCCTCGACACCTGCCTGTCGATCATGCAGGTGCTGCATGACGGCCTGTCGGATTCGAAATATCGCCCCTGCCCGCTGCTGGTGAAATATGTCGAGGCCGGCTGGCTCGGCCGCAAGACCGGGCGCGGCTTCTACGATTATCGCGGCGAGCATCCGGTTCCGACGCGCTAACCACCAGACCGAAAGTTCCGTGCTACCTCAGGACGCCGCTGCAAGCGGCGGCTCTGCTTGGCCTCTTGACCCGGTATCGTCAGGCGCCACGGAAACACAGCCGCGGCCGGCGGCCTTGGCCGCATAGCAGGCAGCATCGGCCCGGGCGATGATCTCGTCGACTTCACCGCTGTTGCTGTGGATCGGCGCCAGCCCGATGCTGGCATCGATCGCATGCGGCCGGCCGTCCCAGCTGAACTGCAGGCCGCGGATGGCGTCGATGACCGAGCGTGCGGCAATCCTGGCGCCGGCGCTCGACCCGGCTTTCAGGATGACCGCGAATTCGTCACCGCCGAGGCGGGCCACGATATCCTCCGGCCCAAGCGCACCGCGAATGGCCTCGGCAACCCGCTTCAGCAAGGCGTCGCCGGCGGCGTGCCCGCCAGTGTCGTTGACCAGCTTGAAATGGTCTAGATCGATGAACATGAAATGATGCTCGCCCGCCGGCCTGGCCGTGCCGGCCTTGCGGCTCCGGTCGACCAGTTCCTCCATGGTGCGGATAAAGCTCGAACGGTTGGCAAGGCCGGTCAGCGCATCATGCGCGGCGGCATAGGCGAGTTGGCGCTGCAAGGCGCGCGCATCTGTGAAGTCCTGGAAGACGATGACCAGGCCGCAGAACTCCTGGCGGTCGTTCATGATCGGCGACACCACCTGGCGGATGCTGCAGCGCGTGTCGTCGCGACGGATGAGGACGGCGCGACTGTTTTGGTCGGCAGGGCTGGCGCTGCCGAGCGCCGGCCGCGTCATGCCGATCCTTTGCCCGGTTTCTTCGTCCACCGCCCAGTAGACATGGCCAAGCGTCTTGCCGAGCGCCTCCGCGCCAACAACGCCGGTGAGCTTTTCGGCGACCGGGTTCATGAAGGTGATGCGGTTGGCGGCATCGGTGCAGATGACGGCGTCGCCGATCGACTGCAGCGTCACCCTCAGCCGCTCCTTCTCGTCGGCCAGCATTGCCGCCGATACGATGAGGCTTTCCTCGGTTTGCTTGCGCTGGGTGATGTCGGTCAGGCTGCCGATGGCCCTGACCAGCCGTCCGTCCTTGTCGCGTTCGAGCGTCTTGCCGCGGTCGAGGATCCAGACCCAGTGGCCATCCTTGTGGCGCATCCGGAACTCGGCTTCGAAGAACGGTGTCCTGCCCTCCAGATGGGCACGATCGGCTTCGGCGACGTTTTCGCGATCGTCGGGGTGGATCATCGCCAGCCAGCGGTCGGGGTCGCCGTCCAGTTCGCCATCGGCATAGCCCAGCATCTTCACCCAGGTGGCGGAGTAGGTGGTGCCGCCCTTCCGCATATCAAGATCCCAGACGCCTTGTCCGGCGCTGGCCAAGGCAAAATTCCAGCGCGTTTCGGCTTCGGCTATGCGCGCCTCGGATTGCTTGCGCGCATCGATATCCTCGATCTGGGAGACCAGGTAGAGCGGGCTCCCGCTCTTCTCGTCGCGAATGACGGAACCGGCA
This sequence comes from Mesorhizobium sp. M0001, assembly GCF_040324255.1. Taxonomy (NCBI): domain Bacteria; kingdom Pseudomonadati; phylum Pseudomonadota; class Alphaproteobacteria; order Hyphomicrobiales; family Phyllobacteriaceae; genus Mesorhizobium; species Mesorhizobium sp. M0001. The sequence continues at coordinate 128,122 of NZ_JAMYVS010000002.1, read as the reverse complement.
AGATGGGCCCATACCGGCGTGCCGTCCTTCCTGAGGTAGCGCTTTTCGAAGTGGAAGGCGTTGACGGTGCCCGCCCGCATGCCTTCCATCGTCTCACGGCCGATCTGCACATCGTCGGGATGGGTGATCTGGAAGAAGGTCAGCGCCTCGATCTCCTGCTTGCTATAGCCGAGCATGGCGGCGAAGGCCGGGTTGGTTTCATGGATGCGGCCGTCGAGGCCGACAATGGCGATGCCGATCGCCGAATCCTCCATGGCGCGGCGGAAACGCTGCTCGCTTTCGGCGATCTGCCGGCGGTCGTCCAGTATCCGGTAAATGAACAGGGCGGCGAGAATCAGCGCAACGGCGGCGACCGGCACCGATATCTGCAGGCAGAGTTTCAGCACTTCGGCGCTGACATCGAGCCGCGACAGCAGGAGCGCGACCACGGCAGCGCAAAGCCCTCCGGCCGCAAGCACCAAAGCCACGTGACTGTCAGCCCGCAGGCTTTTTCGCTCTCGTCGCATCACTGTGCATGCCACCCCATGCGCAACACATTTCTGCAAAAAACACTGGATGATCGATTTTAAGGAAAGGTTGCGCCGGAGCCACCGGCAACACGGTGAACCCGCAAACAATTCCCGGCATGATTAAGGATCGGTGATTATTGGGCGATCTTGGACGGCCCGGTCACCAGCGCACGAAGAACCGTCCCCCGAGCGCGCCCAGACCGGCGAGGACGGCGATGGCGAGCGTGTACCAGGTGGCGACGAAAAGCGGAGAATCGTCGAAGCAGTGCGCGGCGTAGAAGGTCGCCGCCAGGCCGCCGGCGAGCAGTCCCGCGACCGCCCCGGCCAACACCGGCCGCGTCGGCGCTCCATAGCGCAGCATCCACAGGAAGACGGCAAGCGGGCCGATTCCGATCAGCGGGATGAAGCCCATGCAGATCATCATGTTGGAGCCGACCATGCGCGTGCTCCACATCGGCTCCGGCACCATGAACAGTTCGAGAGCCACCGCCACGGCCACCAGCAGCGGCGCCGCCAGCATCCAGGCCGCGGCTCTTGCCGTCGAAGCTCCCGGCGTCGACAACGCCCGGACCAGGCCAAAGGCGGTGACGGCGAGCACGATGGTGAACACGAACTTCGCCAGGAACCGCATCGTGTGCATGGCGGTCATGATGTCGGGACGCGGGCCGATGGTGAGAAAGAAGACCAGAGCCGCGATCACCGCCGCGGCTGCCGCCGCCATCAACCAGGCCGAGCGCAGCGGCATCGCCTTGCTGCTTGTGTCGGCGTCGAGTGCCTTGATGAGATCCTCCGTCCTCATGTCACTGCCGCCCGAAGCGCCCCTGCCCAAATCGCTTGGCGATCGCGGCAAGCCCGCGATGCAGCGACACCCGCACCGCCGTCTCGCTGACGCCGAGCCTGGCCGCCGTCTCGCCGATGGAGCGGCCGTCGACCGAGATCGAAGAAACGACGGAACGCTGCGCAGCCGGCAGTCCGTCCAGCGCCCGGTTGATGTCGCGTTCGCTGACGGTCTCGGTTTCCGGCTCGGCAAAGGTCTCGGCGATCTCGTCGATCTCGATTTCGATGCGCCGTCCGCGCCGCCGGAAAGCATCGATCAGCTTGAAGCGGGCTATCGCATAGATCCATGGCAACACCGGCGCGTCCTGGCGCCAGGTATGCCGTTTCACATGAATGGCCAGCAAGGTTTCCTGCACGACATCCTCGGGATCGACCCCGCCCTGTACGATCTTGCGCCTCGCAAAGCCGCGAACCAGCGCGGCGATCCGGTGCAAAAAGTCGGCGTAGGCCCTTTCATCTCCCGCGATCGCGGCCCGCATCAGCCGGGAAAGCTCGGCCTCATCCTTGCCGCTCACAAGAGTTCACTCCCCGATCTTCGCGCCTCGGCACCGATTTGTTACGTGTCCGGCGAAATGATGTCCAAGCCAAAGTGCCGCAAAATCACGAAAGTTTGCGGGAGCGGCGACCGATTGAAGCAGCCGAGCAATGTTGACTACTGCTGTCAGGTATCGATAGGTGCAGCCTGCGAAACCAGAACCACCGAGATTAAGGATGACGCCATGAGATACACGCTCTCCACCCTAGCGGGGGCCACAGCGCTGGCCGTGAGCATGATCGCCGGGCCGGCAATGGCCGCGGATGCCGGCATCATCGTCTACAACGCCCAGCATGAGAGCCTGGCCAAGGAATGGGTCGAAGGTTTCACCAAGGAAACCGGCATCAAGGTCACGCTGCGCAATGGCGGCGACAGCGATTTCTCCAACCAGATCGTCGCCGAGGGCGCTTCTTCGCCGGCCGACGTGTTCCTGACCGAAAACTCGCCGGCGATGACCCTGGTCGAAGCGGCGGGCCTTTTCGCGCCGGTCGACGCCGACACGCTGGCGCAAGTCCCGGCCGAATTCCAGCCGAGCAGCGGCAAATGGGTGGGTGTCGCGGCGCGCAGCACCGTCTTTGCTTACAACAAGACCAAGCTCACGGCCGAAAAGCTGCCCAAATCGATGCTCGATCTCGCCGATCCCGCCTGGAAAGGCCGCTGGGCAGCCTCGCCTTCCGGCGCCGATTTTCAGGCCATCGTCAGCGCGTTGCTCGAGCTCAAGGGCGAAGCCGCAACCGCCGACTGGCTGAAGGCCATGAAGGAGAATTTCACCGCCTACAAGGGCAACGGCACGGTGATGAAGGCGGTCAATGCCGGCGAGATCGAAGGCGGAATCATCTACCACTATTACTATTTCGGCGATCAGGCAAAGACCGGCGAAAACAGCAAGAACGTCGAACTGCATTATTTCAAGAACCAGGATCCCGGCGCTTTCGTCTCGATCTCCGGCGGCGGCGTGCTCGCCTCGAGCAAACACCCGAAGGAAGCCCAGGCGTTCCTCAAATGGGTGACCGGGAAAGGCGGCCAGGACGTGCTGAAGACCGGCACGTCCTTCGAATACGCTATCGGCAAGGACGCGCAGTCCAATCCCAGGCTGGTGCCGCTGGCCGACCTGCAGGCGCCGAAGGTCGATCCGGCGACACTGAACTCCAAAAAGGTGACGGAACTGATGACGGCAGCCGGCTTGCTTTAGGCTGGGTTCGTCCTAAAAGGGCAACGATTGCGCTCCTGCCGGACTTTCCGCAGGAGCGCTCTGTTTTCGAGATGGCATTGTCCATGACGACACATTGCGTTTCCGGCCGCGCCTGCGGCGCCCCCGCCCCGGCGGCAGTGGCGCGGGTGAGGTGATGCAGTCTGTCGTCGATCTCGCACGTTCAGGCCAGGCAGCCAAGCGGTCCCGCCGGAAGCCCATGTCCTGGATCGCGCTTGCCGCCATAATTGTCTCGCTGCTGTCGCTGCTGCCGCTGGCGTTCATCATCTGGATCGGTGTGCAGATCGGCTGGGACACTGCTTCGGCCCTGGTCTTCCGGCCGCGCGTCGGCGAACTTCTGGTCAACACCGTGCTTCTGGTGGCGCTCACCGTGCCGATCGCCACCGTGCTGTCGGTGACGCTGGCATGGCTGACCGAGCGCAGCGACCTGCCCGGCGCCCGCCTGTGGGCTTGGCTGTCGGTGGCGCCGCTCGCCATCCCCGCCTTCGTGCATTCCTACGCCTGGATCACCATGGTGCCGACCTTGCACGGCCTGTGGGCCGGCGTGCTGGTCTCGGTTCTCGCCTATTTCCCGTTCCTCTATCTGCCGCTGGCGGCGGCTCTGCGCCGGCTCGATCCTGCTTTGGAGGACGCAGCCGCAGCACTCGGCCTTGGACCATGGCGGGTGTTTTGGCGTGTCGTGCTGCCGCAGCTGAGACTGGCCATTTGCGGCGGCGCGCTGCTGGTCGGCCTGCATCTGCTGGCCGAATACGGCCTCTACGTCTTCATCCGCTTCGACACTTTCACCACGGCGATCGTCGACCAGTTCCAGTCGACCTTCAACGGTCCCGCCGCCAACATGCTGGCCGGCGTCCTGGTGACTTGCTGCTTCGTGCTGCTCGCGCTGGAGGTGCTGGTGCGCGGCGAGGAACGCTATGCCCGCGTAGGCTCGGGTGCAGCGCGCCGCCAGCAGCGCACCAGGCTCGGTCGCGCCACCCTGCCCTGCCTGGCTCTGCCTGCCATCGCCACGCTTCTCGCCATCGGCGTGCCCTTCGTCACCATCGGCCGCTGGCTGGTCGCCGGCGGCGCCGACGTCTGGCGTTTGGACGAGATCGGCCTGGCGCTTGGCCAGACGCTGTTCCTGGCGCTGGCCGGCGCCTTGCTTGCGACCATCGCCGCCATGCCGATGGCCTGGATCTCGATCCGCGCGCCGGGACCGCTGCAGCGGCTGCTCGAAGGCTGCAACTACATTGTCGGTTCGCTGCCCGGCGTGGTCATCGCGCTGGCCTTGGTCACCATTACCGTGCGCATCGCCATGCCGCTCTACCAGACGCTGTTCACAATCCTGGTCGCCTATGCCCTGATGTTCCTGCCGCGCGCCTTGATCAGCCTCAGAGCCTCGATCGCACAGGCGCCGGTCGAGCTCGAACGCGCCGCCGCCAGCCTTGGCCGGCCGCCGCTGAAGGCGCTTTGGTCGACAACGATTCGCCTGTCGGCGCCGGGGGCTGCGGCCGGCATGGCGCTGGTCGCGCTCGGCATCATGAACGAGCTGACCGCCACCCAGATGCTGGCGCCCAACGGCACGCGCACGCTGGCCATGGCGTTCTGGTCCTATAGCGGCGAGATCGACTATGCCTCCGCCGCCCCTTACGCCTTCATCATGGTGGCGATGTCGCTGCCGCTGACCTGGCTGCTCTATGTCCAGTCGAAACGGATGGCCGGGCGATGAGCTTTCTCGAAATCAGTGGCCTCACCAAGCACTACGGCCCGGTCGCAGCCCTTGCCGGGGTCGACCTCAGCGCCGCCAGCGGCAGTCGCACCGCCATCGTCGGCCCGTCCGGCTGCGGCAAGACCACCTTGCTGCGGCTGATCGCCGGCTTCGAGGCGCCCGACCAGGGCCGCGTCGTGCTCGACGGCGAAGTGCTGGCCAATGGCGGCCATGCGGTGCCGGCGCACCGCCGCGGCATCGGCCTGGTGGCGCAGGATGGCGCCCTGTTCCCGCATCTCAGCATCGGCGACAATATCGGCTTTGGCATGGCCCGCGGCGAGGACCAGCGCGCCGAGCGCATCGCCGAGCTCGCCTATACCGTCGGGCTGGACAAGGCGATCCTCAAGCGCCGCCCGCACCAGCTCTCCGGCGGCCAGCAGCAGCGCGTGGCGCTGGCCCGCGCCATGGCGATGAAGCCCAGGCTGATGCTTCTCGACGAACCGTTCTCGGCGCTCGACACCGGTCTGCGCGCCTCGATGCGCAAGGCGGTGGCCGAACTACTCGAAGCCGCCGGCATCACCACCATCCTGGTCACCCACGACCAGGCCGAGGCGCTGTCCTTCGCCAGCCAGGTGGCGGTCATGCGCGACGGAAAGTTCTCTCAGATCGGCACACCGCGAGAACTCTATCTGCAGCCGAAAGACCGCATGGTTGCCGAGTTTCTTGGCGACGCCATCATCTTGCCGGCAAAGATTTCAGGCGGCTTCGCCACCTCCTCGCTTGGTCGCATAGCCGTCGACTCGAAGGAGCGGCGCGACATCGCCCGCATCATGCTGCGACCGGAGCAGGTGCAGGTAAAGCGCACGTCGCGCGAAGGCATGTCGGGTCCTGCGGGCACGATATTCGCCGAGGTGACGGACTCGGAATTCGCAGGCTCGATGTGCACCATTGCCGTGCGGCTGTTGAACAACCCCGATCCGCCGGACGCCGCGGCGATCGGCAGCACACCGCTGACCTTACGCAAGCCGGGAATCGACGCACCTGCCGTCGGCGAGATCGTGCGTCTGACAGTTTCCGGCAAGGCGCATGTCTTCGCCTGAACTGCCGATGCGTCGGATTGGCGCGAGCGGCTGCGTCAATCGACTCGTTTCCCAGCATTGTCGAACCAATGCAGCTTCTCGGCCCTGGCCACGACGCGCAGTTGATCGCCGGGTTTGGCCGTGGCGCGGCCGGCCACACGCACGACGATGCGGTTGCCGCCGGCGGCACAGTGAAGAAAGCTTTCGGCTCCCACAGGTTCGACCGCCTCGACCGCCGCAGGCAGAATAAGCGCGCCGGATGATGCCTCGGCACTGAAGGTGACGTCGGCATCCTCAGGGCGGAAGCCAAGCGTGGCGGCGTTCGTAGGCGCGAAGTCAACCGTCTTGCCGTCGGTCAGCGCCGGACCAGCCGGTCCTTGCGAAAGAGGCAGAAGGTTCATCGGCGGCGCTCCGATGAAGGAGGCGACGAAGGTCGACGCCGGCTTCTCGTAGATGTCGAGCGGCGCACCCGTCTGCTCGACCAATCCGCCATTCATGACGACGAGAATATCGGCCAGCGTCATCGCCTCAAGCTGGTCATGGGTGACGTAGACCGAGGTGACACCGAGCGAGCGCTGCAAATTCTTGATTTCGACCCGCATCTGGCCGCGCAGTTTGGCGTCCAGGTTGGAAAGCGGTTCGTCGAACAGGAAGACTTTCGGATTGCGTACGATTGCGCGACCCATGGCCACGCGCTGGCGCTGGCCGCCGGAAAGCTCGCGTGGGCGCCGGTCGAGCAGCGCCGTGAGTTCCAGCACCTTGGCGGTCGAGCGAACCCTGCTGTCGATCTCGTCCTTGGGAGTACCCCGGTTGCGCAATCCATAGGCCATGTTGTCGTAGACCTTCATATGCGGATAGAGCGCATAGTTCTGGAACACCATGGCGATGTCGCGCTCGGTCGGACCGATCGTGTTGACGATCTTGCCGTCGATGGCGACGATGCCGGAAGAAATGGTCTCAAGCCCGGCGATCATCCGCAGCAGCGTGGACTTGCCGCAGCCGGACGGCCCAACCAGAACGCAAAGCTCCTTGTCGGGAATGGCGATCGAGACACCCCTCACCGCCTCGACGCCGCCGGGATAGACTTTCTTCACATCCTTCAGATCGACGGTCGCCATCAGCTTCTCACTTTTCGGTATCGACCAGTCCGCGCACGAACCAGCGTTGCATCAGCACCACGATCAGGATCGGCGGCAGTATGGCCAGCATCGCGGTGACCATGACCAGATGCCATTGGGTATCGGCATCGGCGAAGGAAACCATCTTTCTAAGTGCGATGACGATGGTGTTCATGTCGTTGCTGTTGGTGACGAGCAGCGGCCACAGGTACTGCGTCCAGCCATAGATGAAGAGGATGACGAACAGTGCTGCGATGTTGGTGCGCGACAGCGGCAACAGGATGTCGAAAAAAAAGCGCCATGGCCCGGCGCCGTCGACACGCGCCGCTTCCACCAACTCACCTGGAATGGTCATGAAGAACTGGCGAAACAGAAGCGTGGCGGTGGCCGAGGCGATCAGCGGAATGATCAGGCCGGCATAGGTGTCGATCATGCCGAGATCGACCATCACCTTGTAGGTCGGCAGGATGCGCACCTCGACGGGAAGCATCAGGGTGATGAAGATCAGCCAGAAGAAGACCATCCGAAGCGGAAAACGGAAGAACACGATCGCATAGGCCGAAAGGATCGAGATGAAAATCTTCCCCACCGCGATGCCGAGCGCCATGATCGTGGTGTTGAGCAGCAATCGGCCGACACTGACGCCGCCGATGCGGCCGACACCGCCGAACAGCGCCTCGCTGTAATTGTTCCAGACCTGGTCGCCGGGCAAAAGAGGCAATGGCGGCTTGAGGATGGTCTGCAGCGTCTGCGTGGAGGCAACGAAGGTGTAGTAGATCGGGAAAGCGACGATCAGGATGCCCAGGATGAGCACGGCGTGGGCGATGAGGGCGCGAAGCGGGGACTGACCAATCATCGCTCGCGCTCAACCGTAGTGGACTTTGCGTTCCACATAGCGGAACTGGATGGCCGTGAGTGAGATGACGATGACCATCAGGATGACCGACTGCGCGGCCGAATCGCCGAGGATCAAATTGACGAAACCGTCATTGTAGACCTTGTAGACCAGCGTCTCGGTGGCCTTGCCCGGCCCGCCGCCGGTGACCGCATGGACGATACCGAAAGTGTCGAACAGCGCATAGACCGTGTTGACGACCAGCAGGAAGAAGGTCGTCGGCGCGAGCAGCGGGAAAACGATGGTCCAGAAGCGCTTCGTCTCCCCGGCGCCGTCCATGGCCGCCGCCTCTATCAACGTCTTCGGCACTGCCTGCAGCCCGGCGACGAAGAACAGGAAATTGTAGCTGATCTGCTTCCAGGCAGCCGCAGATACCAGCAGGATCATGGCTTGGTTTCCGTTAAGCAAGGGATCCCAGGCGATGCCGAGACCTCTCAAGGCGTAGGCCAGCGAACCGATCGAGGGATTGAACAGAAACAGCCACAACATGCCGGCAATCGCGGGCGCCACCGCATACGGCCAGATCAGCAGCGTGCGATAGAGGCCTTTGCCTCGCACCACCTTCTCGGCCATGACGGCAAGCAACAGGGCCACACCCATGGCGACGATCGCGGTCGCCAGAGAGAACACCAGCGTAACTTTGATCGAGTTGAGGTAGGCCGGGTCGGCCAGCACCTTGCGAAAATTGGCGAGCCCGACGAACTTGCTCTTCAGCCCGAACGGGTCTTCCCTAAGCATCGACTGGTAGAGCGCCTGCCCCGTCGGCCAGTAGAAAAAGATCAGCGTAATGGCGAGTTGCGGCGCCACCAGCAGGTAAGGCAGGGTCTTGTTGGGAAAGACGACGCGTGGAGACAGTGTGGTTCCCTCGCTGTTCAGGAAGTCGTCCACGCGGGTCCGCGTGGACGAGGTTCGACTGACAAACCGCTTCAGTTTCCGATCGCTTCCTGAATCGCCTTGTTGCCGCGTGCGACCGCATTGTCGAGCGCCTGCTGCGCAGTCTGCTGGCCGGCCAGCATCTTCTCGAACTCCTCATTCTCGATGTCGCGCACCTGCGGCAGGTTGACGAGGCGCACGCCCTTCGAGTTCTCGGTCGGCGCCTTGCCCAGCATCTGCAGGATCGGCGTCTCACGGCCCGGGTTCTTGTCATAGAAGCCGGACTTCTTGGTCGCCTCATAGGCAGCGAGCGTCACCGGCAGATAACCCGACTTCTGGTGCAGATACTCCTGCACTTCGGTCTTGGAGAGATAGGAGAAGAACGCCGCGACGCCCTTGTATTCCTCGTCCGATTTGTTGCCGAACACCCACAGGCTGGCGCCGCCCGGCGTGGTGTTCTGGGGCGCGCCCTTGGCGTCACTATCATAGGGAAGCTGGCCGATGCCGTAGTTCATGCCCGACTTGACGATGTCACCGAGCCCCCCCGACGATTCGGTGAAGATGCCGCATTCTCCGGCAAGAAAGATCTGCTTGGCTTCGGATGTACGGCCGCCATATTTGAAGGTGCCGTCCTTGGCCAGATCGGCGAGCGCCTGGAAATGATTGACGAAGATCGGCGCATTGATCTTGAGCTCGACGTCGGTTCCGGCAAGTCCGTTCTGGTTGGTGCCATAGGAAACGTCGTTCCAGGCCGCGAAGGCCTCAAGGTGGATCCAGGTCAACCAGGTCGAGGTATAGCCACAGGAAGCGGCGCCGCTCGCCTTGATCTTCTTGGCGGCTTCCCACACCTCGTTCCAGGTCTTTGGCGGGTTGTTCACATCAAGCCCGGCCTTCTGGAAAATATCCTTGTTGTAGTAGAGGATGGGCGACGAGGAATTATAGGGGAAGGACAGCATGGTCCCGTCCGGCTTCGAATAGTAACCGACGATGCCGGGCAAATACTGGCTCTTGTCAAAGGTCACGCCGGCGCTGGTTAGCACATCGGCCACCGGTTTGATCGCACCTTCGGCTGCCATCATGACGCCGGTACCCACGTCGAACACCTGGATGATGTCGGGCGCTTGCCCCGCACGATAGGCAGCGATGCCGGCATTCAGCGTTTCGGGATAGGTGCCCTTGAAAACAGGGAGAATTTCATAGTCGCTCTGGCTGGCATTGAAATCCTTGGCGATCTTGTCGACCACCTCGGCATTCGCGCCGGTCATGGCATGCCACCAACTGATCTGGGTGGCGGCGAAGGCGGAGGTGGTGGAAAGCAGGGTCAAGGTGGCGGCAACACCGGCCGCAAAGCCGAACAACTTCATGTTTCATCTCCCGTTTGTCATTGGCGAAAGGGGCACTCCCGCAAAGGCAATATGTGTCGCTGATGACAATCGGACAACGGATTTGTTGCTGTTTCGTGAATTTCATACCCGGCTAACTTCGCGCCCCCTCGCTCTGCAACGAGGACAGAGAGAAATTCCAAGCCGGCTCAGCGATACATGGGCGCGGTGGGCCTGCGACGATCGCCGACCGCCGGCGATGCATGAAGGGCCCCCGTGACAGCGCCACGCACCTGTACCATGCGGCCGCCATACCGGCGCTCGGCCAGATCGAGATCGGTAGAGCGGCATCGCGCCAAGCGCTGCTGTGACCCTGTCTGGAATGAGACAGGATCGCCGCAAGGTACAACCCGAAAAACCCGCTGTAGTTGTAGTTCGCATAACCGATTCTTCGTCAAGCGCGACATACTAATCAAGTGGACGGCTTGATTGCTGTGGGAGAGCAGGTGGGGCGAGATGCTGACGGTCTATAATTGTATCGTGCATGAGCACGATCTGAGACTGGTCGCACTGGCAGCGCTCATTTGCGGTATTTCTTCCTTCTCGGCGGTCAACCTGCTTCGCCATGTCGACCGCTCGAGCGAGCGCAACCGCTATACCTGGCTGATGATAGCAGCCACTTCCACCGGCTTCGGCATCTGGGCGACGCATTTCATCGCAATGCTTGCCTTTTCTCCCGGAATCCCCAACGCCTACAATGCGGAAATGTCGGCGCTTTCGCTCGCCGGTTCCGTCGCCCTGACCGCCGCGGGCATGTGGATCGCCACCTTGCGCCGGGGCATCGACTACCCTCTGGTCGGCGGCGCGGTCCTCGGCGCTGGTATCGCCGCCATGCACTATATCGGCATGGCCGCCTTCGAGGTCGAAGGGCGCATCGTCTGGAACCCGCTGCTGGTCGGCGTCTCGGTGCTGACAGGCGTCACCCTCGCCGCGCTGGCGCTGCTGGTCGTGTTGCGACGGCCGTCCATGCAGGCCACAATCGCCGCCGCCATCCTGTTGACGCTGGCGATCTGCAGCCTGCACTTCATCGCCATGGGCGCGGTGTCGATCTTCCCGGACTCCTCCATCCAGATATCGCAGTTCACGGTTGAACCGGTGTCGCAGGCCTTCGCCGCCGCTGCAGTCAGCATGGCTATCCTGGTGCTTTCAGCCGCAGCATTGTGGATCGACCTGCGTTTCCGGCGTCACAAGCTCGAGGCAGAGCGCATGCACGGCCTCGCCAACGCCGCCGTCGAGGGGCTGATCGTCTGCGACGGCGCCCGCATCGTCAGCGCCAATGACAGCATCGCCGCGCTAACCGGCATGGCGCCGGAAGTGCTGAACGCGATGCTGCTTGGCGATCTCTTCGGCGAACGCACCGCGGCCGGCATGTCCGACTGCAGCGGACAGGCACAGGAAGCGGAGCTCAGAGCCCATGACGGCGCCACCATCCCCGTCGAACTTATCGCCAGGAGCATCGACTATTGCGGCAAGCGGCACAGCGTGGTCGCCGTGCGCGACATCCGCGAACGCCGGAAGGCCGAGCAGGAGATACTGCGCCTCGCCCATTTCGACCCGCTGACCGGGCTCCCCAACCGCCGCAGTTTCTCCGGCCGGCTCGAGGCCGAAATTGCCGCAATGGACCGCGGCGGCAAGGGCGGGCATCTTGCGCTGCTGCTGCTAGACCTCGACCGCTTCAAGGAAGTGAACGACCTGTTCGGGCACGGCGCCGGCGATGCCATGCTGCAGAAGGTGGCGCTATGCGCCTCCGCCGTGCTCCGCCACGGACAGATGCTGGCGCGTCTCGGCGGCGACGAGTTCGCCATCATCGCTCCGAACCTTCCCGATCCGCAGGCGGCCGGCCGCATCGCCGAGGCGGTGCTGGCGGCCATGCGCGAGGAAAACCGGCTGTCGGTCGGTGGCGGGCTGGTGTCGGCCAGCATCGGCATTGCACTTTATCCGCTCGACGCCGATGAGCCGACACTCCTGGTCAGCCACGCCGACACCGCGCTCTACCGCGCCAAGGCCGAGGGCAAGGACACCTACCGTTACTTCGAGGCCTCGATGGGCGCCGAGGCGCGAGACCGGCGCGTGATGGAGCACGAACTGCGCCAGGCCATGGCGCGCGATGAGTTTCGCCTCGTCTACCAGCCACAAAAGGAGATCAGCAGCGGGCGGATGGTCGGGTTCGAAGCGCTGATCCGCTGGCGCCATCCGCAGCGCGGCGACGTGTCGCCGGCGACCTTCATCCCGGTGGCCGAAGACAGCGGCGTCATCATCCAGATCGGCGAATGGGTGCTGGCGACGGCCTGCGCCGAGGCTGCGCGCTGGAAGAACCCTCTCACCGTCGCGGTCAATGTCTCGGCGGTGCAGCTCCACAATCCGAATTTCAGCCGCAAGGTGCATGAAGTCCTGCTCGGCTCCGGCCTGACGCCCGGCAGGCTCGAACTCGAGATCACCGAAACGGCGCTGGTCAAGGACATGCCGCGCGCGCTGGCGACCTTGCGCCAGGTGAAGGCGCTTGGCGTGCGTGTGGCGATGGACGATTTCGGAACCGGCTACTCCTCGCTGTCCAATCTCCGCGCCTTCCCCTTCGACAAGATCAAGATCGACGGCTCATTCATCAAATCAGTCGACAGCAACGGCCAGGTGGCAGCCATCGTGCGCGCCGTTCTGGGGCTTGGCCGCGGTCTCGGCCTGCCGGTTTTGGCCGAGGGCGTCGAGACGCTGGGCGAGCTGAAATTCCTCGACGCCGAGGCCTGCGAGATCGGCCAGGGCTACTATCTAGGCCGGCCGAGCCCGATCGAGGCGTTCAGCGAACTGACCGGCGTCGCGGCGCCGGCGGCACAAGAGGACGCCAGCGTCAAACAACGCGGCGGCAGCATCTTGATGCTGCCGCCGGCGGCGGCCCTGCGCTCATCCTAAGGGGCGAGTGCGGCCTCGACCAGGCGCTTGGCATCCGGTCCCGACCATTCGGCCGGTCCGTTCATATGCGCGATCAGGCAGCCTTCGCCATCGATCAGCATGGTGACGGGGAGGCCTAGCGCCAAGCCACGCGTCTTGACGTCGTTGAACAGCGCCAGCGTCGAATCGCGGTAGTAGCCGAGCGACCCGATGCCGATATCGGCGAGGAACTTCTTGGGCTTCACATCGTCGCCGGCATCGACATTGACCGCGACCACTTCGAAGGCATCGCTGCCCTTTTCCTTCTGCAAGGCGTCGAGCGCCGGCATTTCGGCGCGGCAGGGCGCGCACCACGTTGCCCACAGATTGAGCAGCACGGTCTTGCCGGCATGATCGGCGAGCGTCATCGGCTTGCCGTCGGGACCGTTGAAGGCGAGACTTTCCAGCGATTGCGGCGGATCGGCGGGCAGCAATGCCGCAACCTGGCCGGTGGCTGCGGCGGCAACTTTTTTGGCGCGGTCGCTCTTGGCGGCGCAGGCGACGTCGTCCTTGCTGTTGCCCGCGCCGGCCGCAGGTGCGCTGCCGGTGGCTGCGTTGTTGCCAGACCCGCTCTCGCTGACATATACCGCGACCGCGCCGGCCAGCACGCCCGCCAGCAAAGCGGCGAGGATCAGGCGCGGGGCCGGGAAGTATCTGTTACCGTCTGCCATTTTCTAAGACTGCTCCGGAGCACGGGTTATAGCGATGAGCGACAAGAAGGCCAGCAACCAGATGTGGGGCGGACGTTTTGCCTCGGGTCCGGCCGCGATCATGGAAGCGATCAACGCGTCGATCTCGTTCGACCGCAAACTTTATGCGCAAGACATAAGAGGTTCGGTCGCCCACAGCGAAATGTTGGCTGAAACGGGCATTATTTCGGCGGCCGATCAAGACAAAATCGCTCAAGGCCTGAACACGATCCTGAAAGAGATCGAGGCCGGCACGTTCGAGTTCTCGACCCGGCTGGAAGACATTCACATGAACATCGAGGCCCGCCTTGCCGATCTGATCGGCCCGGCCGCCGGCCGCCTGCACACGGCGCGGTCACGCAACGACCAGGTGGCGGTGGATCTCCGGCTCTGGGTCAAGGACGAGTGCTTTCGCGTCGCCGAGGCGCTGAAGGGGCTGATCTCAGCCTTGCTCGACCGCGCCGAGGAGCATGCGGCGACCGTGATGCCCGGCTTCACCCACATGCAGGCGGCGCAGCCGGTGACCTTCGGCCATCATTGCATGGCCTATGTCGAGATGTTTTCGCGCGACCTGTCGCGGACCCACGATGCCATCGAGCGGATGGATGAAAGCCCGCTCGGCGCGGCAGCGCTTGCCGGCACCAGTTTTCCGATCGACCGCCACAAGACCGCGAAGGCGCTCGGCTTTCGCGAGCCGATGCGCAATTCGCTCGACAGCGTCTCCGACCGCGATTTCGCGCTGGAGTTCTTGAGCCTGGCCGCGATCTGCGCCACGCATCTGTCACGGCTCGCCGAAGAAATCATCATCTGGTCGACGCCGCAATTCGGCTTTGTCAGGCTGTCGGATTCCTTCTCCACCGGCTCCTCGATCATGCCGCAGAAGAAGAACCCGGACGCCGCCGAACTGGTGCGCGGCAAGACCGGCCGCGTCACCGGCCATCTGGTCGGCCTTTTGACGGTGATGAAGGGCATGCCGCTGACCTACGGCAAGGACATGCAGGAAGACAAGGAATCGGTCTTCGACGCCGCCGAGACGCTCGATCTGATGCTGGCGGCGATGACCGGCATGGTGCGCGACATGACGGTCAATGCCGCCGCCATGAAAAAAGCCGCCGGCTCGGGCCACGCGACCGCGACCGACCTCGCCGACTGGCTGGTGCGCACGCTGGGCCTGCCCTTCCGTGAGGCACACCATGTCACAGGCCGCGCGGTGGCGTTGGCCGAAGAGAAGAAGGCGAGCCTTGAAAAGCTGGCGCTGGAGGATCTGCAGTCGATCAATCCCGGCATCACCCAGGACATCTTCTCGGTTCTGGCCGTGCAGAATTCGGTCAAGAGCCGCACCAGCTTCGGCGGCACCGCGCCGTCGGAAGTCAGGAAGCAGATCCGCAGCTGGAAAAAGCGCATCGCCAAGGCATGATGCCGGGGTGCAATGCGCCTAAAACTCGGTTAAAAGCGCAGCACATAAAGTTTCGGACGGATGGATCGATGACCGCAAGCAGGATTTTGGTGACGCTGACGCTGCTGACGGCGATGGCTGCCGTGACCGCTTGCGGCCGTAAGGCCGGTCTCGACACGCCCTATGAAGCGGCCGTCCAGGCCCGCAAGGACGCCGAGCGCGCCAAACAGCCGGTACCGCCGGAGCCGGAAAAACCGGTCGTGGACAAGAAGTTCATCCTCGACCCGCTGATCTAGAGCCGATGAGACCGGCTTGGTCTTTCTGACCAGGTCTCGTGCTAACCAGGTCTCGTGCTCCAACTTCCGGAAACACTCTCGTGAACCATTTCGATTACCGCGACGGCGTGCTCCATGCCGAGGACGTGGCGATACCAGACATCGCCGCAAGCGTCGGCACGCCGTTCTATTGTTATTCGACGGCAACCTTGACCAGGCACTACCGGGTGTTCGCCGGGGCCTTTGCCGGGCTCGACACGCTGGTCTGTTACGCCTTGAAGGCGAATTCCAACCAGGCGGTGCTGCGAACGCTGGCAAAGCTCGGCGCCGGCGCCGACACCGTCTCGGAAGGCGAAATGCGCCGCGCGCTCGCCGCCGGCATCCCGGCCAGCAAGATCGTATTCTCGGGCGTCGGCAAGACCGCGCGCGAGATGGATTTTGCGCTCGAGGCCGGCATTCTCTGCTTCAATGTCGAATCCGAGCCGGAGCTTGAATTGCTGTCGGCCCGCGCCACCGCGCTCGGCAAGGTGGCGCCGGTCTCGCTGCGCATCAACCCGGATGTCGACGCCAGGACGCACAGGAAGATCTCCACCGGCAAGGCCGAGAACAAGTTCGGCATTCCCTGGCAACGGGCGCGCCAGGTCTATGCCCGCGCGGCCGGGCTGCCGGGCACCAAGCCCATCGGCATCGATACCCATATCGGCAGCCAGATCACCGAGTTGCAGCCCTTTGACGATGCTTTCGCGCTTCTGGCGGAACTGGTCGGCGCGCTGCGCGCCGATGGCCATGCCGTCGAGCATGTCGATCTCGGCGGCGGCCTCGGCATCCCCTACCGCACCGACAACAGCCCGCCGCCTTTGCCCGATGCCTATGCCGAGATCGTCAGGAAGCATCTGACAAAGCTTGGAGTGAAGGTGATGTTCGAGCCGGGCCGGCTGATCGTCGGCAATGCCGGCATCCTGGTCTCGGAAGTGATCTTCGTGAAGGAAGGCGACGCCAAGAACTTCCTCGTCGTCGACGCCGCCATGAACGATCTGATCCGGCCGACGCTCTACGATGCCTTCCACGACATCAAGCCGGTGGTGCAGCCGCCGGCCGACACGCCGCGCATGGCGGTCGATGTCGTCGGCCCGGTCTGCGAGACAGGCGACTATCTCGGCCTCGACCGTGACCTGCCCCGGCTCAAGTCTGGCGACCTAATTGCCGTCACCACCGCCGGCGCCTATGGCGCGGTGCAATCCGGCACCTACAACACCCGCCTACTTGTGCCTGAGGTTCTGGTCGACGGCGACCGTTTCCACGTCGTGCGCCGGCGCCAGACCTATGACGAGCTGATCGGCCTGGATTCGGTGCCCGACTGGCTGAAATAGAAGCCGCAGCGCCGGCTGCGCTACAGCCGGTTCTGGATGAGCATCCTTGTGTCGGCGATCCTGTCCTCGTCGCGGCGGTAGAACGTCCATTGCTTGATGCGCTTGGGGCGCAGCAGGCCGGCCTGGGTAAGCACGCGCATATGTTCGGAGAGCGTCGCCTGCGTAATGCCGAGCTTCTCCGCGATCAGCAGCGCGCAAACGCCGTCCTCGACCAGATCGCCGTCTGCCTGGGCCGGGAAATGCGCCTGCGGATCCTTCAGCCAGTCGAGGATCTGCAGCCTGCGTTCGTTGGCGATCGCCTTGAAGACATCAACCTCTTGCATTTAGCCATTTTGCCAAGTTACTAATTGCTGTCAATCCCAAGGAGATGGTCATGACGAACGGCAACACCGTCACGCGCGAACGCATTGCCGCGATGGAACCGCGCATCCGCCGCTATATCAGGCACACGCCGGTGCTGCGCGTCGACATGGCCGATTTCGACCGGCCGCCGCTGGCGGTCGACCTCAAGCTCGAATGCCTGCAGCATTCCGGTTCGTTCAAAGCGCGCGGCGCCTTCACCAATCTGCTCGAACGGCCGGTGCCTGCGGCCGGCGTCGTCGCCGCATCGGGCGGCAATCATGGCGCCGCGGTCGCCTATGCCGCCATGCGGCTTGGCCACAAGGCGACGATCTTCGTTCCCGAAGTCAGCCCGGCGGCCAAGCTGCAGCGCATCCGCGGCTACGGCGCCGAACTGATCGTCGGCGGCGCCCGCTATGCCGAGGCGCTGGCCGCCAGCGAGGCTTTTGCCGAAAAGACCGGCGCGCTGCAGATCCATGCCTTCAACCAGGAGGAAACATTGGTCGGCCAAGGCACGCTCGGCCTCGAAATCGAAAACGATCTGCCCGACATCGACACGCTGCTGGTCGCTGTCGGCGGCGGCGGCCTGATCGGCGGCATCGCCGCCTGGTTTGCCGGCCGCATCAGGATCATCGCCATCGAGCCCGAAGGCGCGCCGACGCTGCATCGCGCCTTCGAAGCCGGCCACCCCGTCGATGCGCCGGCCGAAGGCGTCGCCGCCGATTCGCTGGCGCCCAAACGCGTCGGCGAGATGATGTTCCCGATCGCCGAGGCCTTCGTCGAACGCTCCATCCTGGTCACCGACGGCGCCATCATCGCCGCGCAAAAGGCGCTGTGGGAGCGGGTGCGGATCATCGCCGAGCCGGGCGGCGCAGCGGCCTTCGCAGCGCTGCTGTCCGGCCGCTACACGCCGGCGCCGGGCGAGCGGATCGCCGTCCTTGTCTGCGGCTCGAATACCGATCCGGCGAAATTCTAAACCTTGCTTCGACTGAAGTGGGACGCAAACCCGTCAAAGCTTTTCAAGTTTTCCGGAACCGCCTCGCCTTTGCCGTGTTTGCTGGTAAACTTCTGCTTGTTGAGTCCGGGCTATCCCGCCCGGGCAGGAAGGGCCGATGACGGAACGCCCCATTTCCAGTGGCGATCGCAGCCTGGCCGGGCGGCTTGCCCTGAGCCGGCTGGCGACACGGGTCTCGATGACGGTCGAGCGCGGCTGGCCGCTGCTTCTGCCGCTGCTCATCATCGCCAGCCTGTTTCTCAGCCTCTCCTGGCTCGGCCTTTTCCCCCGGCTGCCTGACATTGCGCGCATTATCCTGGTCACTGCGTTCGGTATTGCCACGCTGGCGGCGCTCTATCCGCTGCGTTTCTTCAAGCTTCCATCCGCCGCCGAAATCGACCGCCGTATCGAGGCGGCCAACCAGTTGCAGCACAGCCCGGTGCTGGTGCAGACCGACCGTCCCAGCGGCAAGGAAAGCATCTTTTCCCAGGCGTTGTGGCGCGAGCACCAAAAGCGCATGGCCGACAAGCTCGGCAGCCTTGGCGCCGACCTGCCGCGTACCCGCGTGCCGGAGCGCGATCCGTGGGCATTGCGTGCCGTGGCGGCGCTGCTGTTGGTCACCGCTTTTGCCTTCTCCTTCGGACCGTCCGGCGGTAGGCTGTCCGATGGTTTCAGTGCCCATGCGGCGCGCGACATCGTACCGCCGCGCGTCGATGCCTGGGTGACCCCGCCGGCCTATACCGGCAAGCCGCCCATCTTCTTGACCGCGCCAGTCATCGATGGCAACGCCAAGCAGGCGGTTGCCACCTTCACCGTGCCGCAAGGCAGCGACGTCTCGCTGCGCGTGACCGGCGGCTCCGGCGAGGAAACGCTAAGCTTTGCCGACAAGGGCGGCAATGCTCGCGCCATCGACCCGTCGGGACCACAGGTGGCGGCCGTCAAGGCAGCGGCGGTCAACCCCGCGACCCCCAAGCTGCGCCAGTTCAGCGGCAAGCTGACCGCCGACGGCACGCTGACGCTGAAGTCGGGCGAAGCCGATCTCGGTCGCTGGGCCTTCGCGGTGATCCCCGACAAGCCGCCGACGATCCGCTTCGTCGGCGAGCCCAAGCGCGCCGTCAACGGCGCCTTCGAGCTCAACTACCAGATCGACGACGACTATGGCGCGGCCACCGCCAAGGCGGTTTTCGCGCTGGCCGATCCGGCGGCGCCCGATGCGCATCCGCTCTACGGTCCGCCTGACCTGCCGCTGGCGCTGCCGCGCCGCGGCGGCAAGGCGAACGCCGCCAAGACCACCAAGGACCTCACCGAGCACGTCTGGGCTGGCGCCAGCATCAAGCTGTCGCTTGTGGCCACCGACGATGCCGGACACACCGCGACCAGCGAAACCAAGACTATTGTGATGCCGGAGCGGCCCTTCGCCAACCCGCTGGCGCGGGCGGTGGTCGAGCAGCGCCGCCTGCTGGCGCTCGACGCCAATGCCAAGCCGCGCGTGCTCGACCTGATGGACGCCATCACGTTGCGGCCCGAGGACACGTTCGACAACATGTCGCATTACCTCGCCATCATGAGCGCCCGCAGCCGGCTGAAGATGTCGGACAGCGACGATCAGTTGCGCAACGAGGTTGCCTATCTCTGGGAAATCGCGCTCGGCATCGAGGAAGGCAATCTCTCGTCCGCCGAAAAGCGGCTCCGCCAGGCCCAGCAGGCGCTGCAGGACGCCATCAAGCGCGGCGCCAGCGACGAAGAGATCGAAAAGGCGATGAAGGAACTGCGCGAGGCGATGAACGAATTCCTGCAGGAATTCGCCGAGCGCGCCAAGCAGAACCCGAACGCGCCGCAGGTGCAGCAGAATGGTCGCGAGCTGCGTCACAGTGATATCGACCGCATGATGGACCAGATCGAGAACCTGGCGAAGTCGGGCGACCGCGACAAGGCGCAGGAGCTGCTGTCGCAGCTGGAAAACATGATGAACAACCTGCAGGCCGGCCGTCAGCAGCAGGGCGGCGAGCAGGACAGCGAGATGCGCCAGCAGATGGACAAGCTGGGCGAGATCATGCGCCGCCAGCAGGAGATGATGAACGACACCTACCGCATGGACCAGATGCAGCGCGGAGATAATCAGCAGCCCGGCGAAGGCAATGGCGACGACCCGGACCAGCCGGGCGTCGGCAAGGATCGCGATCCTCTCGCCCGGCCGAAGTCGATGACACCGCAGGAATTCGCCGATGCGATGAAGCAGTTGCAGGAAGGCCAGGGCCAGTTGCAGAGCGAACTCGACAAGCTGAAGAAGGGCCTGGAAGGCATGGGCATGCAACCCAATGAGGGGTTTGGCGACGCTGGCAAATCCATGGGCAATGCCGAAAAGTCGCTTGGCGAAGGCGAAGGCGACCAGGCAGTCGGCCACCAGGGTCGCGCGCTGGAAGCGCTGCGCAAGGGCGCCAAGGAGATGATGAAGCAGCTGCAGGCGATGCAGGGGGACCAGGGCGGCAGCCAGGAAGGCGGCCGCCAACAGGACGCCGGCCGCGATCCGCTGGGCCGGCCGCGCGCCAGCCGCGGACCCGATTTCGGCGATTCGGTGAAGGTACCCGACGAGATCGACGTGCAGCGCGCCCGCCAGATTCTCGAAGCGATTCGCAAGCGGCTCGGCAACGCGCTCAGCCCCGACATCGAGCGCAGCTACCTCGAGCGGCTGCTGGAGCTGAAGTAGCCTCCAAGGCAACATCCGTCGAACTGAATGGTATCAGCGCCATGCCGAAACTCGGTGCCGTCACGCCCATCCTGCGCATCTTCGACATCGCCAAGGCACGCGAATTCTATGTCGACTTTCTCGGCTTCAAGGTCGAGTTCGAGCACCGCTTCGACGACAATGCGCCGCTCTATATGGGTGTAATCCGCGACGGCTGTGTCCTGCATCTGAGCGAACATCATGGCGACGGCGCGCCGGGTATAGCCGTGCGCATCAAGGTCGAGGACATCGCGGCATTGCACCGCGAACTGATCGGCAAGAGATACCGCTACGCCCGGCCGGGCCTCGAAACCACGTCGTGGCAGACCCGTGAAGTGTCGGTCGGCGACCCCTTCGGCAATCGCCTGCATTTCTACGAGGATGCAACAGACTAAGCCGGCCGGTTGACGAACGCCTCGCGGATCGCCTCCTGCATGCCGTCGATAGCTTCGCCTGAGGCATTTGGGCTACGGTGCATCACCACATTCGAGGAATCGATATGGCCGAACCCGTCAGCGGCGGTGAGTTCACGACAGCCATCCGGAATATTGCTGTGCGAGATCGGCGCGATCGCCAGGCCAGAGGTGACGGCGAGCTTCAGGCCGCCGGTGGTGTCGCTGGTATAGGCGACACGGTAGGCCAGCCCACGCTGCTCCAGCGATTTGATGGCAAAGTCCTTGCACCAGCCGGCCCGGTTGTAGAGCGCGATCGGCACCGGCCGCTCCTCATGCATGTGATGCAGGCTCGATGTCACCCACACGGTCGGATCGTGCATCAGCACCTCGCCGCCGGAAGGATCCTGCCATTCGAACACCACGGCGAGGTCGAGTTCACCGGCCGCCAACGCTGCCAGCTGGGCGCCCGAATGTGCATAGCGCACGGTGACCTCGACCTTGGTGTGACGCTTCGAGAAGGCGCCGAGCGCGCGCGACAGGATGGCGTGACCATATTCCTCGGGAATGCCGATGCGCACAGGCCCGCCAAGCGGTGCCGCCGCCATCGATGCCGCCGTCTCGTCGAGCAGAGAGACGATGCGGCGGGCATTGACGATCAGCTCGCCGCCACGGCGCGTCAGCGCCACGCCGCGCGAGCCGCGTTCGAACAGGCTGTCGCCGACCAGCTCCTCGAGCTTCTTCATCTGCATCGACACCGCCGACTGGGTGCGCCCGGCCTGCTCCGCCGCCCGGGTGAAATTGCCCGCTTCGGCAATGGCGACGAAGGTGCGCAGGAGATCGCTGTCGAGGGGTGGCCGCATCGAATCCGTCATAAGCAAATTTGATCGCTGGTATCATTCCAATTCGTTTGCAACATGTCAAACGCCGCAGCATAGTCCGCTCGCCCATTGGATATGCCGCCGCGAAATCGGCTGCGGACCAATCAAAGAGTCCTCACTCATACCCGCTGCCCGAAACGGTGGCGGGTTCTTTTTACCCCATGGCCGGGCGGCTGCGGGCAGTTAAGGCAAGGGCCGGCAGAACAACATGCGCAACCGGATCGTTCTCGGCATCATCAGCCTCTGCCTTGGCGTGCTGGTGTTCTCGCTCCAGGACCCGCTGGTCAAGGCGGTGTCGGCCGGCTATCCCGTGACCGAGGTGATGTGGATCCGCTCGATCGTCGCTTTGCCGATCCTGATCTTTCTCGTTCGCGCCGACGTCGGCCTGCGGGCCATCGCCTCGAAGCGGTTCGGCCTGCTGACGATACGCGCCTTCATCCAGTTCTCCTCCTATACGGTTTACTATCTGGCCATCGCTGCCTTGCCGCTCGCCGACGCGGTGGCGCTCTATTTCATGGCGCCGCTGTTCATCATGGCGATGGCCGGGCCCTATCTCGGCGAGCGCGTCTCCTGGCAGGCTCTCGCCACCGTGCTGACCGGCATGCTGGGCGTGGTCGTGATGCTGCGCCCGGGCGCCGGCCTGTTCGACTGGGCGGCGCTGCTTTCGTTGGGCTCGGCTTTGCTCTACGGCTTTTCACAGCTGATGGCGCGCAAGATCGGCGACACCGAATCCTCCACCGTCATGGCCTTCTACCAGAACGGCGCCTATCTGGTCGGCGCCGCTGCGGTTGCCGGCACATTCTGGCTTGCCGGCATAACCCATGCTGTCCACCCCAGCCTCGAATTCCTGGTGCGGCCGTGGGTCTGGCCGACGACCCCGGATTTCCTCAAGATGGCGGCCTGCGGCTTCGTCGCTTCGGCCGGCATGATTCTGCTGTCGCAGGCCTACAGGCTGGCGCCCGCCAACCGCGTCGCCACCTTCGAATACACCGGCATCATCTGGTCGCCGTTGTGGGGCTTCCTGTTCTTCGACGAGGTGCCGCGCTCGACCACTGCCATCGGTGCGGCGCTGATCATCGGCGCCGGTCTGCTGGCGCTCAACACCGAACGGCGCCGGAGCGCTGCGCCTGTCCTCGCCGCGTCTCAGGATGTCGCCTGAAGCGTGTCAGGCGAAGCAGGCGAGCGCCTGGTCGACCCGCGAGCGGATTTCAGCCAGCGTGAAAGGCTTTTGCACGACGTCGATAATGACGCCGTTCAATTCCTCGGCGCGCTCGCGCTGGTCGGCATAGCCGGTCATCAGCAGGATCTTCATGTCAGGGAAAAGCTTGGCTGCGGCGATCGCCATCTCGATGCCGTCCATTTCCGGCATGCGGATATCGGAGACGACGAGGTCGTAACCGCCGCCTGCAGCACTGACCATCGCCAGCCCCTGCGCGCCGTCGGCGGCGATATCGATCGAGTGCCCGGCGCGTTCGAGCGCGCGGGCGGCGAGGGTGCGGACGGACTCATCGTCCTCGACGATCAGAAGCTTTGCCATGGGCCGGAATTTGGCGGGCAAAAGTTGACTTTTTCTGAAAATTTGAAGCGTCGGGGGCCTTTTCTCAGGCATCGCCTTTGACGACACCGACAAACGGCAGTTCGCGAAAAGCGTGAGCGACGTCCATGCCGTAGCCGACGACGAAGTAATCGGGACAGTCGAAGCCGACATAGTCGGCGTTCAGCTCGGTCTGGCGGCGCATGCGCTTGTCCAACAGCACCGCGATGGCGCAGCTTTTGGCGCCGCGCGACAGCATCAGGTTGCGGGTGAAGGAGAGCGTCTTGCCCGACTCCAGGATATCGTCGATCAGCAGCACGTCGCGGCCGGCGACCTCATTGTCGATGTCGCGCAGCACCCTCACCTCGCCGCTGGTGGTGCCGGCGCCATAGCTGGAAATGAAGATGAACTCGACCTCGGGCGACAGCCCGACATCGTGCATGGCGCGGATCAAATCGGCGGCGAAGATGAACGAGCCCTTCAGCACCGAAATCACCAGCAGGTCGTGATAGTCGTGCTCGGCGATCTCCTTGGCGAGTTCGAGATTGCGCCGCGCGATCGCGGACGCCGAAAACAGGACCTCGATGTCCTTGCCGCGCACAACTGGCATCAACAACCTTTCCAGAGAACCGACTAGCCGGCGAAGGTGACCGCCACGGCCTTGACGCCGTTTCTAGGCACATCGAGGCGGCTGGAAAAGCCGAATCTTTCGCCGGGCGCCAGAGAACGGTTGGATGTCCCCAGAGTATAACGGGTGATGCGGCTGTCATTGCCGGTGACACGTATCTCCAGCGGCGGCAATTGTCCCGCCTTCAAACCGTCATTGACGGCCTCGCCATCCACGAACAGCACCGGGGCGGGTCCTGAGGCGTCGACACGCGACGTGACGCCGGCAATGCTGAGTACGGCGCCCTCCGGCTGTTCGACTGACCAGAACGGCGTCTGGCGCACCAGCGCATGGCCACCCGAGACCCAGAAGGCGGCAAGCGCCGCACCGATGCCGGCAATCCAGAAGATCGGCCCGCCACGCGATGCCGGCCGCCCGGCTGACGCATCTGATTTGCGCAGCATCTCCATGCCTTCCATCGACGGCGTCGCGATGTCGCGCGCCGGCGTCGGCATGGCTTCTATCAGTGGGATCAGCTGCGGCAGCACCTCATAATCCGCATCGACGATGTCGGTCGCCACAGGACGCGATTCCGGTGCGACACTTGTCCCGGTCATGATTTCGCCGGAAACCGGGCGCGCGGTTCGTTGCTCAGCCATCATGGCCCCGCTGTTGCCTTTTCGTTTCTTTTGCGTAAATGGAAATGGTTAACGCTTCCCCACCGGAACCCTTGTGACGCATTCAAAAACAGCGAAAATTAACCGACGGTTAACCATGGCGGCCGATGGTCGTTGGACAGAAAGGGTTGGCACGCCGCCGCCACACACCTCAGGTCGTCGCACGTGATCCGCTTCGAAAATGTCGGCCTTCGCTATGGCATGGGTCCGGAAATCCTCCGCGACATCTCCCTGCACATTCCGGAGAGCTCCTTCCAGTTCCTGAGCGGGCCCTCGGGCGCCGGCAAGACGACGCTGCTGCGCCTTCTGTTCATGTCGCTGAAGCCGACACGCGGGCTGATCACCATCTTCGGCAAGGACCGCTCGCGCATCTCGCGCGCTGAACTGCCGCATCTCAGGCGCCGCATCGGCGTGGTGTTCCAGGATTTCCGCCTGCTCGACCACATGACCACCTATGAGAATGTCGCTCTGCCGCTGCGCGTGCGCGGCCGCGAGGAAGCGAGCTACCGCACCGACGTCACCGAACTTTTGAAATGGGTCGGCCTGGGCGAGCGCATGCATGTGCTGCCGCCGGTCCTTTCGGGCGGCGAAAAGCAGCGCGCGGCAATCGCTCGGGCCTTGATCGAACAGCCCGAAATCCTGCTTGCCGACGAGCCGACCGGCAATGTCGACCCGCCGCTGGCGCGCCGGTTGCTCAGGCTGTTCATTGAGCTCAACCGGCTCGGCACCGCGGTGGTGATCGCCACTCACGATCTCGGCCTGATGGAGCAGGTCGACGCGCGCCGCATGATCCTGGCCGGCGGAAGGCTGGATATTTATGACTGAGCTATCGGCCGAACAGCTGCATGAAGACGCCGCCGAGCCCGCAACGACGACGCAGCGCGTCCAGCGCCGCATGGCGCCGATCGTGCCGGCGCAGAATATTGCCGGCCGCGCCTTGGTGCTGGTCATCGCCATCATGACCTTCCTGTCCTGCCTGACTTTCGGCGCCGTCACGCTGGTGCGCGACACTGCCTCGGTCTGGGAAAACCAGATCTCGCGCGAGGCGACGATTCAGATCAAGCCGGTCGACGGCCTCGACATGGAGGCAGCCCTTGCCCAGGCCTCGCAGATCGTCGGCGAATTCCCCGGCGTAAAGGAAACCCGGATCATCGATCGCGACGCCACCGCGCGCCTTTTGGAGCCATGGCTGGGCTCGGGCCTGAATATCGACGAATTGCCGGTGCCGCGCCTGATCATCGTCACCATCGACGAGACCAGCCCGCCCGACTTCAGCGCCATCCGTGCGGCGCTCACGCCCAAGCTGCCGAGTGCTTCGCTCGACGATCACCGTACATGGGTCGACCGGCTGGTCGCCATGGCCCGCACCACGGTCACCATCGGCATCGCCGTGCTGGTCCTGATGCTGTCGGCGACGGTGCTGACCGTAGTGTTTGCGACGCGCGGCGCCATGGCGGGTAACGGCCATATCATCGAAGTGCTGCATTTCGTCGGCGCCGAGGCGCGCTTCATCGCGCGCGAATTCCGCTGGCATTTCCTGGTCACCGGGATGAAGGGCGCAGCCGCCGGCGGCGCAGCCGCGATCCTGGTTTTCATCGTCTTTTCCTGGTGGTCGTCGCGCAACATGGCAACGCCGCAGGCCGACCAGGCCACCGCTTTGTTCGGCAATTTCGCCATCGGATCGGCAGGCTATCTCGGCGTCGGCCTGATGGTGCTGGTGATCGGCGGACTGACGGCGGCGACCTCGCACGCCACCGTCGTCGCCTATCTCAGCGACATCGATGTCCGCCAGCCGGATGCGGGGTGACCCGTGAGGGCAGAAGCGAAAACAGTTCGGGGGCAAGGACAGGAATGGAAGGGACGATCACGGATCGAAAACCGACGTAACGCAATGTGCGCTTTTTTCCTTACCAAAAAGGCATTTCAGGATTAACCATAGGATGATGAACGCGCGGGAGTCGACCGGAACGGCTGGACAGATGCCAGTGGTGCGTTTGCGTGTGCGTACCGGGCTGGGCCGTTTGCGCACCGCCCTGCGTCTCGCCTCCCTCTGTCTACTGCTGCTGGTGGCCCTGTTTGCCGGTGGCTTCGGCTGGTTCGCCAGCAAGGTCAGCCACATGACGACCCCGACCAACCCGGCCAAGGCCGATGCGATCATCGTCTTGACCGGCGGTCAGGCCCGCCTCGACGCAGCACTCGATCTGCTTGCCTCCGGCAAGGGCGAGCGGCTGCTGATCTCAGGCGTGCATCCCTCTGCCAGCCGCCGCCAATTGCAGGCTGCTACCGGCGGCGACAAGGCGCTGTTTTCCTGCTGTGTCGACATCGACCGCGCCGCGCTCGACACGATCGGCAATGCCGAGGAAAGCGCTAAATGGGTGGAGAGCCACGCCTATGGCAGCGTCATCCTCGTCACCAACAATTACCACATGCCGCGCAGCCTGCTCGAGATGGGCCGCCTGCTGCATGGCGCCAGGCTTGAACCCTATCCGGTGGTCAACACCAATCTGGACAATGGCGACTGGCTGACCAAGCCGGAAGCGCTACGCGTGCTTCTGACCGAATACAGCAAATACCTGCTGGCGCTTGCGCGCGGCGTCGTTCCGGTCCGCCAGACTGCCGACAGCGTCGCACTGGCCGAGGTTTCGACCGCCAAGGACTAAAGCAATTCCAGGAAAAGTGTGTAGCGGTTTTCCCGGGAAAAGCACGTACGCTTTCCCTTGGGAATTGGACAGACGACTCTGACGGCGCTCGATTACCCCTTGGCCGTGCCGTCTTCCGCGCCACGCAGCCGCGCAATCTCCTGTTCGAGGCTTTCAATCCGCTTGTCGCGTTCGGCGAGTGCGGCCGCGACATCGGCGGCCTCGAATCGCTGCGGAATGTGTTGCGGGCAATTGGCATCCCAGGCCGAGACGGTGAACAAGATGACCTGCTCGGGGCGCGCCTTGTAGTCCTGCGGCATCAGCCTTGCCAGAAGCTCGGCATCGTCCTCGACGACGCGCGCCGTGCCCCAGATCTTGACGCGCTGGCGATGCGCATAGTCGATCAGGAACAGGAATGCCTGGTTGTTGTCGGCGAGATTCCCCTGCGTGATGAACTGCCTGTTCCCGGAGAAATCGGCAAAGCCGATGGTCTTCTCGTCCAGCACCTTGAGGAAGCCGGCTGGCCCGCCGCGATGCTGGATGTAGGGCTGACCCTCGCCATTTGCCGTCGACAGGAAGACGCTGGTCTGCGCCGCGATGAAGTCGGCGAGGTCGGGCGTCATATGGGCGCGCCATCCGCCGCGCTCCTCGGCGCTGGCATAGCCCTTGCGCGAACCTTTGCGGGTCTGGATCGCCTTGACCGTCGGCGTGAAGGCGACATCGCTGGTGAAAGTATGAGCATTCATGGAAGCCTCCGCGAGGCCGAAACACGGCCATTGTACGCGAAGAGGTAGATCCTTCCATGTTTTGGATGTAGATGGCATAGTTGCAAGCTATCCTTCCAATTTCCGGAAGAAAGTATGGATCGTCTCGAAGCCATGTCGCTGTTCGTCGCCGCGGTGGAAGCGGGCAGCCTTTCTGCTGCCGGCCGCCATTTCGGCATTCCACTGGCAACGGTCAGCCGCAAGGTTTCCGACCTCGAAAAGCACCTTCAGGCGCGCCTGCTGAACCGTTCGACCCGGCAGCTCACGCTGACCGATGCCGGCCAGGCCTATCTCGCCGCCTGCCGCCGCATCCTCGGCGAGGTCGGCGAAGCCGAACGCACCGCTGCCGGCGAATACAGCACGCCGACCGGCGACCTGTTCATCACCGCGCCGGTCGTCTTTGGTCGCTTGCACGTGCTGCCTGTCGTCACCGAATTCCTGGCGGCTTATCCTCAAGTCAACATTCGCCTGACGCTGGCTGACCGGATAACCCAACTGGCGGAGGAACATCTCGACCTTGCCATCCGCATCGGCGAGCTTGCGCCTTCGAGCCTCATTGCCATCCGCGTCGGCGCGATCCGTCGCGTCGTGTGCGCCAGCCCCGCCTATATCGCCGCGCATGGCATGCCGCGGACGCCGGACGATCTGGCCGCGCATGAATGCATCAGTTTCGAGGGGCCTTCCGCTCTCGCCAGCTGGAGCTTTGCCGGCGACAAGGGCGAACTGATCGTGCCGATCCGCTCACGGCTGCGCGTCAACACGGCGGAAGCTGCAATCGATGCCGCGATTGCAGGCGCCGGGATGACGCGGGTGCTCTCCTACCAGATCGCGGACGCAGTACGTTCCGGCGTGCTCGTCCCGGTCTTGCGGCCCTTAGAGCCGCAGCCATGGCCGGTGAGCCTCGTCCATGCCGGCCAAGGCCTGCTGGCGGTGAAACTCAGGGCGTTCCTCGATTTCGCCGCTCCGCGGCTGAAGCAGCGGCTATTGCAGGCGACGTGGTGAGTTGAGACTGGCTTGAGTCAGTGGCGAGCCGGCCTATGTCAGGCCATTGCGGCGTTTCCTTTTTGCCCGCGCTTGGTGTAACCAACGCACACCTCCTCAACGGGCCCTTCCCCGCATGCTCTATATCCGCTCGCTGGCGTTCAACTTCGTCTTCTATGTCAATCTGATCGTCCAGATGGTCCTCTGGACCCCTTACTACTTCCTCTCGCCACGCCATCGCGCCTGGTTCGTGCCGAAATTCTGGTCGCGCACCAGCCTGTGGCTCTACGACAAGATCGCCGGCACCAGGAGCGACATCACCGGCGTCGAGAACCTGCCGGAGGGCTCTTTCATCCTGGCGCCGAAACACCAGTCGTTTTGGGACGCGATCGCTTTCTTTCCGTTCCTCCACGACCCGCTTTATATCCTGAAGCGCGAGCTGACCTGGATCCCCTTCTTCGGCTGGTACATCCTGAAGATGCGGATGATCCCGGTTCACCGCGGCAGCCGCTCCAAGGCGTTGAAGCAGGTCGTTGCATCGACAAAGCAGGAGATGGGGCGCAATCCGCGCCAGCTGATTATCTACCCCGAAGGCACGCGCCGAGCGCCAGGCGACGAGCCGGCTTACAAATACGGCATTGTCGAGCTCTATACGCAGCTTGGCGTCCCGGTGGTACCGGTCGCCCATGTCGCCGGCCTCTATTGGCCTCGCCGCAAATTCCTGCGCTTTCCCGGCACCATCAAGGCCCGCTTCCTGCCGCCGATTCCGCCCGGGCTCGGCAAGGACGAATTCATGGACCGGCTGATCGGCGATACGGAAGTCGCCTGCGACCAGCTGCTGATCGAGGCATCGCAGGCTCCTAACCCGCCGCAAATGCCGCCGACGGCGGTCAAGCGGCTGGCCGAACTCGCCGCGGCCGCCAAAGCAATTCCAGGAAAAGTGTGAGCGGTTTTTTCCGTCCTGAATTGCGCCAAAACAAAAAAGACCAAAGCTTGATCTCTTCTGCGGGCCGGCTCAAGGCCACGCCGCCAGCGCCGTGGTCAGCACCAGCGTCGCCGCGAAGGCCAGATTGATGATCCGCGACGCCAGCGGCTGGCGCAGGGTGCGGGCGAAGGCCGCGCCGGCCAGCAGACAGCACATGGATGGCTACGATCATCAGGGTGAGAACCGCCAGCCTGGCCGGGATGCCGAGAGCATCGGCGCCGGCTGCGGTCGCGGAGCCAGCAAGGACCGCAGCAATCGCCACATAGGCTTTCGGGTTGGCAACGGCGAGCAGTAAGCCGCCGAGGAAGGTCGGCAGAACCGCGCTGCTGTCACGCGCGGCCAGCGGCGGCGCTGTCGCTATTCTGCAGGCGAGGTAGAGAATATAGGCGGCGGAAGCGACCGCCAGCACCGGCGCTACGCCCGGCATCGAGGTAAGGATAGCCTTGATGCCGGTGGCCACCACCAGCAGCACCGCGACGGTGCCTAAAATGATCCCCGATGTGTAGTGAAGCGAATTGCGCAGGCCGAAGGCGGCCCCTATCGCCGTGACGCTGATCGTCGCCGGGCCAGGACTGCCCATGACGACGGTTGCCGCCAGCACCAGCGCCAGCAATTGCTGCCAGGGCTGCGCCTGCGAAAGAATGTCTGCGGCCATGCTGCCTCTTCTCCACAATAATGGAGAACAGTGTGGCAAGGCGGACAGCCGTCGTCTTGAACGATCGTGCCGAACCTGCGCGGCTAGGCGCTGGCCTTGTCCAGCGCCACGATATCCTCCGCGCTGAGCTTCAGCGATGCGGCGCGCACCAGGCTGTCGACCTGGTCCAGCGTCGTGGCGCTGGCGATCGGCGCGGTGATGCCGGGCTGCGCCATCACCCAGGCGAGTGCTACTTCCGCCTGCTTGGCCGAATGGCGCGCCGCCACAGTGTCGAGTGCGGCCAGAATGCGCATGCCGCGCGCATTGAGATAAGCCTTCACGCCGCCGCCGCGTTCACTTTTGCCGAGATCGGCCTCGCTACGGTATTTGCCGCTCAAAAACCCCTTGGCGAGACTGAAATAGGTGATGACGCCGATATCCTCGGCCACGCACAGATCATGCAGCGGCCCGTCGAAGGATGAGCGGTCGTAGAGATTGTATTCCGGCTGCAGCACGCTGTAGCGCGGCAGCCCGCGCAGGCTGGCAACATCGAGCGCGGCGCGCAGCTGGCCGGCGTCAAGATTCGAGGCGCCGATATGGCGGACCTTGCCGGCAGCGAGCAGCTTCTGGTAGGCGCCGAGCGTCTCCTCATAAGGGGTTGTCGGGTCCGGCCAATGCGAGAGATAAAGGTCGATCACGTCGGTCTGCAGTCGCTTGAGCGACGCCTCGACTGCCCTTTCGATATGGGCAGCGGACAGATCCT
Source organism: Mesorhizobium sp. M0001 (assembly GCF_040324255.1). Taxonomy (NCBI): domain Bacteria; kingdom Pseudomonadati; phylum Pseudomonadota; class Alphaproteobacteria; order Hyphomicrobiales; family Phyllobacteriaceae; genus Mesorhizobium; species Mesorhizobium sp. M0001. The sequence goes on along the minus strand of NZ_JAMYVS010000002.1, from coordinate 96,430 downwards.
TCTTGCCTTGTCCCATATCCGAGCCGACTTTGGTGATGACGATGATCTTGTCACGGTTGCCGCGGCTTTTCATCCATTTGCCGATGATGGTCTCGGACTCGCCGCCCGCGTGGCCGGGCACCCAGCGCGAATAGGCATCGGCCGTATCGATAGCGTTGAGGCCGGCGCCGCCGAACCGGTCGAGCAGGTCGAAGGAGGTCTTCTCGTCCGCGGTCCAGCCGAAGACATTGCCGCCCAGGACCAGCGGCGCGATGGAAAGGTCGGTTTGACCGAGACGGCGTTTTTGCAAGACGGGGCTCCGTGGGCTGGCGGCGGGCGACCCGAATGCTTCGGGCCGCAGCTAAGCTAGGTCTCGCCGCGCCGAGGTCAAAGGCCTCAGCCAATTTTTCCAGCGGGCCAGCGCTTCACAAAGGCGCGAGCGCTTCGCCTGCAGGCTCGCCGTGGTCTACTGGCTCACGAGGCGATCCGCTTCGCCACCTCTTCCAGCCAGTGGTCGCTGATACCCAGCGCCGCGAGATGCTGCAGCGTGTTGAGCACATAGTCCTCGTTGTTTCCGGACTGGCCGACGGCGCCACGGATAACACCTGCCGCATGCGCGGGGTCGAGCCCGCCGGCATACTGCTCATGCTGGCGGTCGACGATATAGGCGACCGCTTTCACTCTCTCTCCCGCAGCCGCCCCATTCCCGTCGAGGCTGATATCGAGCACACGCTCGAGGTAGACGCTGGTCACCAATTCGCGCTCGCGCAGATAGGTCAGCACCTCATCGCGCAGCTCGCCGGGCACGCGAAAGGCCAGCCCGATGCAGGAGCCGCCACGGTCGAGGCCTAGCACCAGGCCCGGCCGCTGGCGCGTGCCGCGATGCACGAAGGAATAGACGCACAGCGACCGGCGGTAGCCGTAAAGCCGCGCGCGGCGGGTCTCCACATGCGCAAATCCCGGCCGCCAGATCAGCGAGCCGTAGCCAAAAACCCAAAAATCGCCCATATCGCCAAGCCTGATTGCACGAGAGTGACGCCGCCGCATCGGAATCGGTGCTCTTCTGTTCTTTTTGCTTGTTGCGTAAGCCACAGTCCACCCGCAACACGCCCGCGTTAATGAAAGCCGCAGCATGACGTCCAGTGACGAGCGTCCGTCGAAGTTTCGCCACCGGCTGATGTGGCTCGCTGCCTTGGTCGTTATGCTGTTCGGCGCCTACAGCGCGGTCTGGTTCTATGTCGCCGGTCGCGTCAGCAGCGAAGCCGACAAGGCGGTGGCCTCGCTCAAGGACAAAGGCATCGAGGCCGGCTGCGCCAACCTCACCGTCAGCGGCTACCCCCTGCGTTTTGCCATCTCCTGTGACAATCTGGCTTACGAGGACGACGCCAGGAACGTTGCCGCCTCGGCAGGCAGCTTCAACTTCGTTGCAGAACTCATCCGGCCTTTGTCGCCTGCCGCCGAGTTGCGTGGGCCACTGCGGACCTCGGTGCCCGGGATGGCGCCGCTATGGATCGATTGGGACAATCTGCAGGCCAATGCCAAGCTCTCCTGGCCCTTGCCACGCAGCATTTCGCTGCAGGCCGAGAGCTTGTCCGGCCAGACCGATCCGGCCGACGACACCGACCCGGTTTCACTGTTCAGCGCCGGAACCGCGGCGGGCGAGTTGCGACCCGACGGCCAGGACATCGGCTACTTCGGCAGCTTCACCGATCTTGAGATCAACGCCGACGCGATCGGCGGGCGCGTGCTGCCGCCGCTCGACGGCAGCGGCGACGCGACGCTGAAGAACGGCGTCGCGCTGATGAAGACGCAGGCCAGGAGCCTGCGCGGCCAGGCGGTCGGCATCCACAAGCTCGATCTGTCGTCGGGAACCGCGCGCATCACCGTCTCCGGCCCGGTGTCGGTCGACGCCAACGGCCAGGTCAATGCCGACCTGACGATCAAGCTGCAGGATCCCAAAGCCGTGGCGGCAATCCTCGCCACCGCAATCCCCGAGCAGAAGAGCCAGATCGAGCAAGGCTTTGCCGGTCTGGCGCTGCTCGGCAACGAACCGTCGATGCCGCTCAAGGTGGTGAAGGGCAAGGTCTCGCTCGGCTTCATTCCGCTGGGCAAGATCAAGCCGCTCGATTAGAGCAATTCCAGGAAAAGTGTGAGCAGTTTTCCGTCCGGAATTGCGTTAAAACAAAGAGATAGAGCATGATCGCAAAGAGCGGCAACGGCTTTTGGGGAGAGATCATGCTCGAGCAAGCCGACGCATGAACCGACCGGTGAAACTGCTGAGCGTTGGCGCGCTGACGCTGGATACCATCCTGCGCGTCGAAACCCTGCCCACGCATCAGGGCAAGTTCATCGCCTCGAACGGCATCCAGATCGCCTCGGGCATGGCGACAAGTGCTGCCTGCGCCGCCCGCCGTCTCGGCGCCGAGGTGTTCCTGTGGGCAAGTGCAGGTGACGATGCCGTCGGCGACCAATTGCTGGCCGGCATCGAGGCCGAGGGCGTCGATTGCGGCTTTGTCCGCCGCGTCGAAGGCGCCCGCTCGGCGCTGGCCGCGATCCTGGTCGACGCTCATGGCGAGCGCATCATCGTGCCCTTCTACGACCCAAAGGCGCAGGCCGACCCCGAGGCGGTGCCTGTCGCCGATCTTTCCGGCTTCGATGCCGTGCTGGTCGATGTGCGCTGGCCGGGCGCCGCCGCTCTTGCCTTGACCGCCGCGCGCGACGCCGGTTGCCCGGCAATCCTCGACGCCGACACGGCGCCGCTGGAGGTGCTGGAGCATCTGTTGCCGCTGGCGTCGCACATCGTCGCTTCGGAGACGGCTGCACGCATTGTCTGCGGCCACGCGCTGGATCCCGAAACCGCCTGCGCCGACCTCGCCAGCCGCACAGACGCCTTTGTCGCGGTGACCGGCGGCGCCGCGGGAAGCTGGTGGCATGACCGGTCCGCCGGATGCGTGCGCCACATCGCGGCGCCGAAGATCAAGGCGGTCGACACGCTGGCCGCCGGCGACGTTTTCCACGGCGCCTTTGCTGTCGCGTTGGCGGAAACCATGCCGATCGAGCAGGCGTTGCGCTTTGCCAGTGCGGCGGCCGCGCTCAAATGCCAGCGCTTCGGCGGCCGGCTGGGGGCGCCAAACAGGGACGAGGCAATGGCCATGGTCGCGGCGACCTGGCCCGTCTGAAACAGATTTAACTTTTCACCGGGTGCTCGACCGCCTGCCGGCCGAAATCCGGCACGTCGATATCCTGGCCGGCCTCGATGATCGAACGGCGAACGGCCCGGGTGCGGGTGAACAGGTCGAACAGCTTGTCGCCGTCGCCCCAGCGGATCGCCCGCTGCAGCGAGGCGAGGTCCTCCGAAAAGCGCGCCAGCATTTCCAGGATGGCATCCTTGTTGTGCAGGCACACGTCGCGCCACATGGTCGGGTCGGAGGCGGCCAGACGGGTGAAGTCGCGGAAACCGGAAGCCGAATATTTGATCACTTCCGACTTGGTCACCGATTCCAGATCGTCGGCCGTGCCGACGATGTTGTAGGCAATGATGTGCGGAAGATGCGAAACGATGGCCAGCGTCATGTCATGATGCTGCGGGTCCATCGTGTCGATGTTGGAGCCGCAGCGCCGCCAGAATTCCGACAGCTTTTCCAGCGCGGCCGGATCGGTTCCCGGCAGGGGCGTGAAGATGCACCAGCGGTTTTCGAACAGCTCGGCGAAACCCGCATCCGGGCCCGATTTCTCCGTACCTGCCAGCGGGTGCCCCGGAATAAAGTGCACGCCGTCCGGCACATAGGGCTGCATTTGCGCAATGACCGAGGCCTTGGTCGAACCGACATCGGTGAGGATGGCGCCCTTTTTCAGCGCCGGCGCGATCTCTTGCGCCACCTCGCCCGACGATCCCACTGGCACCGAGACGATGATCAGGTCGGCATTGCGGACCGCTTCCCTGGCGTCGGTGGTGTAGCTCTCGCCAAGACCGAGCTCCTTCGCCCGTGCCAGCGTGGTCGGGCTGCGCGTCGCGATGGCGACATGGCGGGCCAGGCCCTCGCGGCGGATGATGCGGGCCAGCGACGAGCCAATCAGGCCGATGCCGACCAGCGCGATCTTTTCAAACATCGGTGAAGTCATTGTTTCAGCTTTTCAGGAATGTCGTGAGGGCATCGATGACGCCGCGATTGGCTTCTTCGGTGCCGACGCTCATGCGCAGCGCATTGGGAAAGCCATAGCCGGTAACGCGCCGCAATATATAGCCGCGCTGGGTGAGGTAGTCGTCCGCCGCCTCAGCCGAATGCTTCTTGTCGTCGGGAAAGTGGATGAGGACGAAATTGCCGACGCTGGGCGTCACGCGCAGCCCAAGCTTCGTCAGTTCTTCATTCAACCAGGTAAGCCAGGTCTCGTTGTGCAACGAACTGCGCTCGACATGGGCGCGGTCGCGGATGGCGGCAATGCCGGCCTCGATCGCTGTTGCGTTAACGTTGAAAGGGCCGCGAACACGGTTGATGGCATCGACGATGTGCAGTGGGCCATACATCCAGCCGATGCGCGCGCCGCCAAGGCCGAGCTTGGAGAAGGTGCGGGTCATGACCACATTCTGCGCGCTGCCCGCCAGCTCGATACCTGCCTCATAGTCATTGCGCCTGACGTACTCGGCATAGGCCGCGTCCAGCACCAGAAGCACGTTGCCCGGGAGCGCGGAATGCAGGCGGCGGACCTCCTGGAACGGCAGATAGGTGCCGGTCGGGTTGTTGGGATTGGCGAGGAAGATGATTTTGGTCCGCGGCGTCACCGCGGCCAGGATCGCGTCGACGTCGGCGCGCTCCTCGGTTTCCTTCACAGCAACCGGCTTGGCCCCCGCCGACTGAATGTAGATCTTGTAGACCATGAAGGCATGTTCGGTAAAAATCGCCTCATCGCCTGGCGCAAGATAGGTCTGCGCCAGCAGGCCAAGTATCTCGTCGGAACCGTTGGAGCAGATGATGTTTGCCGGGTTGAGGCCGTGCACCTCGGCGATCGCCTCGCGCAGCCGGCGGGCGGTGCCGTCGGGATAGACATCAAGCTTGCTGGCCACTTCGCGCGCGGCCTCGATCGCCTTCGGCGACGGGCCGAGCGGGTTCTCGTTCGACGACAATTTATGGACCTTGGCGACGCCGGCAGGTGCCGTGCTCTTGCCCGGCACATAGGCGTCGATGTCCATAATGCCCGCGCGGGGCGTCGGCCGTGCCTTGTCCGCTGTCTTGTCCATGTCGCAAACCCGTTGAGAACGCCTCCGTCCGGAGGCCGCAGCGGAAATACAAGCCGTAGCCGCGAATGTCGAGAGGCGGGCATAGCTGGCCGTTGACGCCGGGCCGCACGAGTTCTAGAAGAACGCAACAGTTCCGTGGTGATTTGGCCGGTCGGCTTGCAGCCACGTTAAACAACTCGCTAAAGGGCCGTTTGCGTGACGTAACCGGCTTTGCGATCGCATTGCCGGTTTTTTATTGCCTGACGGCGGGCAAGGAGAGTCACATGGCCGCGCTCCGCGCTACAAAAACCAACAACGAGGCCGACAACCCGTCGAGCCCGGTGTTGCGTTTTGGCCCTGACAAGCCGCTGAAGCTCGACGCCGGCACGCTTTTGTCGCCGTTCCAGATCGCCTACCAGACATATGGCGCCCTCAACGATGCCCGCACCAACGCCATCCTGGTCTGCCACGCGCTGACCGGCGACCAGCATGTCGCCAGCACCAATCCGGTGACCGGCAAGCCCGGCTGGTGGGAAGTGCTGATCGGTCCCGGCAAGATCATCGACACCAACCGCTTCTTCGTCATCTGCTCCAACGTCATCGGCGGGTGCCTCGGCTCCACCGGTCCGGCCTCGACCAATCCCGCCACCGGCAAGCCCTACGGCCTCGACCTGCCAATCATCACCATCCGCGACATGGTGCGGGCGCAATTGATGCTGGTCGACCATTTCGGCATCGAAAAGCTGTTTTGCGTGCTCGGCGGCTCGATGGGCGGCATGCAGGTGCTGGAATGGGCATCGTGCTATTCCGAGCGCGTCTTCTCGGCCCTGCCGATCGCCACAGGCGCACGCCATTCCTCGCAGAACATCGCCTTCCACGAGGTCGGCCGGCAGGCCGTCATGGCCGATCCGGACTGGCATGGCGGCAAATATTTCGAGCACGGCAAGCGCCCGGAAAAGGGGCTCGCCGTGGCGCGCATGGCCGCCCACATCACCTATCTGTCGGAAGCCGCCCTGCATCGGAAATTCGGCCGCAATCTGCAGGACCGCGAAGCGCTGACCTTCGGTTTCGACGCCGACTTCCAGATCGAAAGCTATCTGCGCCACCAGGGCATGACATTCGTCGACCGCTTCGACGCCAACTCCTACCTCTACATGACCCGTTCGATGGATTATTTCGACCTCGCCGCCGACCATGGCGGCCGGTTGGCCGATGCCTTTGCCGGGACCAAGACCCGCTTCTGCCTGGTGTCCTTCACCTCGGACTGGTTGTTCCCGACCGAGGAGAGCCGCTCGATCGTGCATGCGCTCAACGCCGCCGGCGCCTCCGTCTCCTTCGTCGAGATCGACACCGACCGCGGCCATGATGCCTTCCTGCTCGATGAACCCGAACTGTTTGCCGCCATCAAGGGCTTCATCGGCTCGGCGGCCCGCGCAAGGGGGCTCGCCTCATGAGCGTCAATGGCAGCCAGCGCGTCGACCTCGAAGTCGTGGCCAACCTGATACCGCCGCAGTCGCGGGTGCTCGATGTCGGCTCCGGCGACGGCCTGCTGCTCGAACTCCTGCAGGAGACCAAGCAGGTCGACGGCCGCGGGCTGGAGCTGTCACAGCGAGGCGTCAATGAATGCGTGGCGCGCGGCCTCTCGGTCATCCAGGGCGATGCCGACACCGACCTCGAATTCTATCCGGACAAGGGTTTTGACTTCGTCGTCCTGTCACAGACGCTGCAGGCGACCCGCAACCCGAAGCTGGTGCTCGACGAGCTGCTGCGAATCGGCAACCGCGCCATCGTCTCCTTCCCCAATTTCGGCCACTGGCGGGTGCGGCTGTCGCTGTTCGTCAAGGGCCGGATGCCGGTGACCGCGGACCTGCCCTATTCCTGGTACGACACGCCCAACATCCATTTCTGCACCATCCGCGACTTCGTCAATCTGGTCGAGGAACTCGGCGCCTCGGTCGAGAAAGCCACCGCGCTCGACGGCAACGGCCAGAAGATCGGCCTGTCGATGCCATGGTGGTTCTGGAATTTCTTCGGCCAGCAAGCGGTGTTCTTGCTGAAGCGGTAGTTTGCCCCTATTTCAGCACGTCCGTCGCCTTGTGCGGGTGCTGAACGCCATCGGCGATGATCACATCGGCGTGGGAGTTGTCGGTGCGCAAGGCCAGAATCTCGCGATAGGCTGATGAATCGTACCAGCCCCACGCATGCGCCCTGTCCGGAAACTCGATGACGATCAGGTGCCCGGGCCATTCGTTTTCGACCACGTCCATGTCGCCGCCGTGGACAAGGAAGCGGCCGCCGAACGGCTCCAATGTGGCGTCGATCCTCTGCAGATACTCGACAATCTGCGGGCCCATTGTGACTTGACGCATATGGGCGACGGCGTAGGCGGCCATGGCTGAACTCCCTGTGAGATCGAAGCCCGACGACCGGCTTCGTTGGCGCAATCTGCAGACATGATGGCCATCGGTCGATTACGTCTGGGGTAATCGGCCGGCTTACCGGCGTCCTGGCTCAACAGTTTGTGATGACATTGCCGCTGGTTTTTTGTAGCGTCGAATCGAATGCCATCCCGGGGTAAGGCTTGGACGGCGACCATCAAAACCTCCGGCCTCCAGGCATTTCGGGGCACAATCGAAGCAACATGTCCAAGGCAACCGACCTCGCTCCGCTGATCTCGGTGATCACACCGACGCACAATCGCCGCAGCAAGGTGGTGCGCGCCGTGGAGAGCGTGCTGGCGCAGAATTTTCCCCGGTTCGAACACATTGTCGTCGATGACGGCTCGACCGACGGTACGGCAGCCGCACTTGCCGAAATCCGCGATCCACGGCTGATCTATGTTGGCTCGAAATGGCGCGGCGCCAATGCCGCCCGCAATGCCGGCATAGAGCGGGCGCAGGCGCCGGTGGTGACATTCCTCGATTCCGACGACGTCTATTTGCCGGATCGCCTGGCGCGGACGCTGGAGCAGTTCGACAACAATCCCTCGCTCGAAGTGCTGATCAGTTCCTTCGTGTCGCTGAAGGGCAATCGCCGCACCAACTGCGTCAACCGCGAGGCGCTGCTGAGCCGCGACTCGCTGGAGCGGGCCCTTGTCGCGCAGACCATCTTCATTGCCGGGTCGGCAATCACCGCCCGGCGCGAGTCGCTGCTGGCCATCGGCGGCTACGATAGTGACGTCACGCGCATGCAGGATCGCGAATTGTTGCTGCGCTTTGCCCGTCGCAGCGGCGCGCAGCTGTCCGAAGTGATCGACTGGAAAAAGTACAACTCGGAGAATTCGATCTCCGGTCGCCGGGACGGCTATGTCGAAGCCTATGCGAGCTTGATCGACAAGCACCCCTATATCGCCGACCGCTACCCCTACATTCCGCCTTACATGATCGCCCGGCAGCTCATCGCCGATGCACTCAAGGGCAGGGTTTCGCAGGCGTTCTCCGGCTATATGGCCAACCGGTCGTCGAAGGCGCTTGGCTATTCGCTGCCGCAGCTGTTGCGTGGCTATGTCGGCGGCCGGCGCTGGCGCCGCGATCTCTATGCCGAATTTCGCGACAAATACGGTGCACGACCGGCCTGAAGTTTGCCGACAAGCCGCGCAGCGGCTTTCCCCTCCGAACTGCCTCAAACCTCATTTGTCGAGTTCCGGCAGATATGGGTCGGAATATAGCCGCCGGTCGCGTTCGCCCTGCAGGCAGTCCATGGGTGCGGCGGCATCGATCGGGACCACGGTCGCATCGGCGATGCCGCTCACCTCCAGGATCAGCTTGCGGCGTATGGCGGTGGCGAATTCCGAGGCCGCATAGATCGGCAACACGAAGGAGCCGGGCCCACCGGTGACGCAGTCGTCATAATACTGGTCGAGATGGCTGAAGGTCGGCGACGGGCTGATCAGGATCGGCAGGCCGTTGATGACGATGCCCTTGGCCACCGCCGCATCGCGTGTCGTGGCGACGGGCAGCCCGGTGTTGTTGGGACCGTCGCCGGAAATGTCGATGACGCTGCGTGGCGCATCGAACCCCGTGCCCTCGAACAGCCCGGCGCCGAAGGCAAGCGCACCGGAAATCGAGGTGCCGCGAAAGCTGCGGAACGGCCGCGCTTCTATTCTGTCGGCGAAGGCGTTGGCGCTCTCTGCGCTGTCGATCACCTGCCAGGCGATGACGCCATCCTCGCGCACGACGCCCGCCCATTCGAAATAGGCAAGCGCGATGCGCCCGGTGGTTCCCGAGCGCACGGCCTTGATGAAATCGGGATGCCTGAGGGCCTCGACATAGCCAGCGAGCTGCAGCGCGAACTCCCTCTCGTCCATCGACTGTGAGATGTCGACGGCCAGCACCAGTTCGACATCCACGGCAACGGCCGGGGCAGCCACGGGCGTGGTGCAGGCAAGGCAAGCTAACAGACTGAACGCGTCGAGCATGGCCGCACCACCGATATTTCGATCCGTGATCTTCGCCGCGATCGCGGCGAAATAAAGCCCCTTCTACTTCTTTCGCCGCACGGCCGCTTTCGGCGGCGGGTCGATGGCGCCGGTCCTGACTCGGGCGGGTTTCAGTGGCGCAGCACCCGTATCCTTCACGATGTTCAATGCGCGTGGAAAGAAATGATCATTGTGCAGTCCGCGCCCGATGTTGAGGATCGCGGTTTCCGGCAGGCGTTTCTCCAGCATGGACAGCACCCTTCGCAGCGAAGGACCATCGAACGCGTCCATCGCTTCGTCGATGATCACCCATTTCGGCTGCCGCAAGGCGAGCCTGGCGAAGGCCAGCGAGCGCTGTTCGTCATCGTTGAGTTCACGCTCCCAGCGTGCGGAACGGTCGAGCGAGGATGACAGCCGCTCGAGGCCGACCTCGGCCAGCACCGCCCCAAAATCAGCATCGCCAGCCGGCGCCGAGCCATTCGGATGCAGCACTTCGCGTAACGTGCCGGCAGGAAAATACGGAACACGCGGCACGAAAATCGGCGTTTCTCCGGCCGGCAAGCCGATCCGCCCGCTGCCCCAGGGCCAAAGGCCGGCAATGGCGCGGAAGAACAATGTCTTGCCGGCGCCTGGGTCGCCGGTGATCATGACGCGCTCACCGGGATGGATCTCGACATGGCTGTCTGAAAGTTTGGTGCAGCCCTCCGGCGAGGCCACTTGGAGCTTCTCGAAGGTCAGGCTGCCATTGGCGTTATCGCCGAATTCGATGCGCTTTTCCTTGTCGTGCAACGCATCGGTTTCATCGAGCGCAATGCGGAAGTCGGCAACGCGCATCAGCGTGGCGCGCCAGTCGGCGATGCCGCCGATATTGTTGATGAACCAGCGCAGCGACGAGTGCACCTGGTTGAAGGCGCCGACCGCCATCATCAACCCGCCAAAGCTGATATCGCCTGAAAAATAGACCGGCGATGCCACAAGGATCGGCGCCACCACGGTGATCCAGCCATAGGTATCGGTCACCCAGGACAGGTTGATCTGCGCTTTGTAGATGTTTCGCATCGCGCCCAGCACCGTGCCAAGGTCGATTTCGAGCCGTCTCTTGGCATCGGCTTCGCCGTGATAGAGCGCGATGGCGTCGACATTCTCGTTGACGCGCACCATCGAGGAGCGCAGCTCGGCCTCGCGGGTGTAGCGGTCGCTGTTGAGGCGGATCAGCGGCCGCCCGACCAGCCAGCTCAGCCAGGAGGCGATGCCGGCATAGAGGAACGCGGCCCAGACCATGTAGCCCGGTATCGCCAGCGACCAGCCGTTGATGTGGAAGACGAAGCCCGACGAGAGTTGCCAAAGCACGCCGACGAACGACACCAGCAGGATGAAGGATTGCAGCAGGCCGACGCCGAGGTCCGTCGACAGATCGGACAGATGCGCGGCATCCTGCTGCATGCGCTGGTCGGGATTGACGCCGATGGCGCCGGCATTGGCGAGCCGGAAGGCCCGCGCCGGCCGCATCCATTGGTCGATCAGGTCGAGCGTCAGCGCCTCGCGCAGCTTCAGCCGGATCATCTGGTTGAGCCAGGTCTGAGCGATGTTGAGCAGCAGCAGCGTGCCGGCAATCACGGCAAAGATCATCAGCTGATGCAGGAAGGCCGCCATGTCGCGACGCGCCAGCGCATCGTAGAAAGGCTGGTTCCAGCGGTTGAGCAGAACCTGGCCGATCGACGTCGCGACGATGACCGCCATAATGCCGACCGACGTCCAGACCAGCCACTTGCGCACCGGTGAGCCTATCAGCGCCCGTTTGATCGTCGCTACCTGATCGCGCAGGCTGCTGGCTTCGACGGTTACCGGCTGAACGGTGGCGGACTTGTCCGGTTGATCAGCCATGCACGAGGTCCTTGCGTTCAGAAGCGTTGCTGAAACCAGATGGAGAGACTTGAAGGCATCCGCCGCTCAAACGGACCGCGAATGCATCTGCGACAGATAGGTGGGAAAAACCCACGCAACACCAGTTTTCATGATGATCACGAAGGTGTCACCTGACGCGTCGTCGATGTCACCCCTTCCGCCCGGCGGCCAAGCCGCGTCGCACCGTGCGGTGACAGTACCGGCACGAAGACACGGCGCGAGGCGCGCTGCGCGACCGGCACGCCCTGATAGAGCCGCTTCTGCGCCTCGACCACGATGACGCCGGAAAAGATCGGCCAGAACCGCCGGCCGGCGCGCTCCAGCACATTGTGGAACCGCATCATGAAGCGCCGCGGCGATGGCGGGAAGAACAGCGCGTCGGACCAGGAAGCCGGTGTGAAATTCGCCTCGCGCAGCAATTCTGTCAGCTGGCCGCGCGAGAACGGCCGGCCATTGCCGAACGGCGTGTGCTCGAACCGCGCCCAGACACCGCGCCGGTTGGGCACGACGATGACGACGCGCCCTGCCGGCGACAGCACCCGCCAGATCTCGTTCAGCGTCTCGCGCGGGTTTTCGACATGTTCGAGCGAATGCACGAGCAGCATGCGGTCGATGCAGGAATCGACCAGCGGCAGTTCCTCGTCGAAGACCAGCGCCGTAGCCGTCGGCCCGTTCGCCGGCCAGACGACGGCGCCTTGCGTAGCAGGCATGAAGGCAAACACCCGCTCGGCATCGGTGCCGAACCGCTCCAGCCACGGCAAGGTATAGCCGAGCCCGACCAGCCGCTCATTGGGCACTGTTGCCCATATTGAGGACAGCGCCATGGTGATCGAGCGTTCAGCCAGGCGGCCGAGCGTGGTCGAATAGAAGGAGCGGAGATCGACGATATCGGAATGCATGCGCGGGACGGTAGCTGCGATGCCGCCCAAGTTCAACAAAGCCGGCACGTTCTGCAAAGCTAGAGTGACATCGGCGGCCAAGCGCCCTATGTCTGCGCCAACAGATGGAGAGATGCCAATGCCCGTCGAAATCGAACAGTTCATGTGCCGCAGCGACAATTTCGGCGTGCTGGTGCATGACCCGAAAAGCGGCGAGACCGCCATTATCGACGCGCCCGAAGAAGCGCCGATCATTGCCGCGATCGAGCGTACCGGCTGGAAGCCGACGATGATCCTGACCACCCACCACCATGTCGACCATGTCGAGGCCAATCTGGCGCTGAAGGAGCGCTTCAAGCTGCGCATCGTCGGACCGGAGGCTGAAAAGGAAAAGATCCCCGGCATCGACGAGACCGTCGGGCAAGGCTCGGTCGTCCATCTCGGCGGCGAGCGGATCGATGTCATCGCCACGCCCGGCCACACTGCGGGCCATGTCTCCTATCATTTTCCGGCCTCGAAAGTGGCGTTCACCGCCGACACTTTGTTCGCGCTCGGCTGCGGCCGGCTGTTCGAATGCAAGCCGCCGGTGATGTATGAGTCGCTGAAGAAGCTCGCCGCACTCCCGGCGGACACGGTCATCTATTGCGGCCATGAGTACACGCTTTCGAACGCCCGCTTTGCGTTGACCGTCGACCCGACCAATTCGGCGCTGAAAGAACGCGCCGCCAAGATCGAGACCCTGCGCGCCGACAACAAGGCGACGCTGCCGACCACGATCGGCGAGGAATTGTCGACCAATCCGTTCCTGCGCTGGCACGACCCGGCGATCCGCAAGCATCTCCGTATGGAGGAGGCCTCCGACGCCGAAGTGTTCGCGGAAATCCGCAAGCGCAAGGACAATTTCTGAGCATCGTTCCGGGATCAGCCATGACCAGCGCCGCTGAAATCATCGCCATGCTTGGCCTCAAGCCGCATCCGGAAGGCGGCTGGTATGCCGAGACCTTTCGCGACGGCGCCGGTGGCGCGCGTGGCCATTCGACGGCGATCTATTTCCTCCTTGAACAGGACCAGATTTCGGCCTGGCACCGGGTCAAGGACGCGGCCGAGGTCTGGCACTTCCATGCCGGAGCGCCGCTGGCGCTGTCGATGTGCGAGGAAGGTAGTCCAATGCTTAACCAGGTGATCGAGCAGGTGCTCGGCATTGAGCTTGCGGCGGGCGAGCGGCCGCAGATCGTCGTGCCGGCCGGCTGGTGGCAATCGGCGCGCAGCCTCGGCGAATGGACGTTGGTCGGCTGCACCGTGGCGCCGGGCTTCGACTTCGCCGCGTTTGAAATGGCCGAGCCGGGCTGGCAGCCTTAGGCCAGAAGAAAACCAAGAGTTATGCAGAGCTGGGCGGCGTAGTACAGCACCCAGACCGCATAACGGATGCCGGCGCGATAGGGTGCTATTGCCGGAACCAGGAATTTCTCCGCGGCAAGCAGCCCGTCCGATGCCATGAACATAACAGCGCCGCCGATGACCCACGGATTGTCGAGCGTCAACGCCGAGATGCCCATCGCCAGAATGGCCGCGATATAGACGGCGATCGGCACCCGCAGGCCGGGACTGACACGGCGCCAGAGCGCCGCCAGCATGACGACTGCGAAGGCCGCCATGGCAAGCGCGATGGCGCCGCGCCATGTCTCGGTGCTGAGCACATCCAGCCCGCCGCCGCCGCGCAGGAAGAGCGGCACATAGAGGACATGCGCCGCAAGGAAGCTGGCCAGCCCGCCGAGGAAGGCCTTTTCGCCGTCACGCGACAGGAAGGCATCGCCGACGCCGCTGAGCAGCAGTGCGACGACGAGTAACAGCGGCCCACCTTGCATGAAGGCGAGTGCCGCAAGCATGGCCACGGCCAGCGTCTTTGCCGCCGAGCGGGCCAGCGTCGGCCGCATATCCAGGGTGAAGGCGTAGATCACTGCCGCCACCAGCGAAAAAATCAATGTTGCATTGGCGTTGGCGTCGATGCCGCCGGCAAACGGCATGGTCATGCGCTTGCCCCACCCATTGCCGCCTTGCGCAGGAACAACGATTTCGCCGCCAGCGCCGCGCCGCCGGTGATCAGCACGCAGGCCGCCAGGATACGCAGCGACGGCTCGGCAACGCCCGCCGCGATCAGCACCAATGTCGACAGCAGTGGCGCCGCATAGCTTGCCGCGCCGAGCACCTGGATGTTGCCTCGTTTGACGCCGATATCCCAGGCGTAGAAGGCGGCACCCACCGGCATCAACCCCAAACCAACCACCGCCAGCCACTGGCCGGGGCCATCGGGCAGCACCGTCTTTTCCAGCAGAAGATGGCAGATGAGGGACAGGGCTGCCGTGGCGGCGCAGAACCAGGTGACGATCGAGGTCGGCACCGCCGGAAAGCGCCGGGACAGCAGCGAATAGGACGACCACAGCAGCGCACAGACGGCCGCCATCGCATAGCCGAAGGTGTAGCGAGCATCGAAGGCGAGGCCGCCACCCTTGGTGACGATCAGCACGGTCCCGGCGAGCCCGAGCAGCGCGCCGACGACATGGTTCCAGGCCAGCTTCTCGCCCGGCATCAGCGCTGATCCCAGCACGATCAGCAGCGGCCACAGATAGGCGATCAGGCTTGCCTCCACCGCCGGCGCGTTGCGCAGCGCGGTGAAATAGAAGAAATGGTAGCCGAACAGTCCGGCAATGCCGATCACCCAGACCTGGCGTGGGATCTTCAGGCTTTTATCGGTCGCCGGCATGAACAGCCGGGCAACCAGCCCGACCGCGGTGCCGATGGTGAAGGTGATGGCCGAGAGCAAGAATGGCGGCACGGCGCCCGACGCATCGGTGAGCAACGCCAGCAGCGCCCACATGGCGACCGCCGAGAAACCGATCAGTGTTGCGCGCCCCATGCCCGTCTCCGGCGACGCGCCCCATTTCTATTCGGGTAGGCGCATCTATTCAGTTGCTTCGAACCGCCCCGCGCTGACAGTCAAGGTGCCGATCTGCGTCCCGACCGTGGCGTGGATCGGCGCATATATGCCGGTTTGGCCGAGCGGTGCAAACGTCACCATCATCTGGCTCTTCTTCTTCAGGTAATTCAGCGCCTTGCGGCCCTTGCGGTAGCCTGCCACCGGCTCGAAGCTCATCTTGCAGGTAACGGTGTCGCCCTTGTAGCCCTTGACCGAGATCGATCCTTTCGAGGCGTAGGTCAGCGTCAGGTCGGCGCGCATCTCGCCGTCATAGAATTTCACCTTGCGCCCACAGACCTGGTCGAGGCTGTCAGCATGGATGACGGTAGCCGCCATCGGATCGAGCACCGATGCCAGATCGTTGCTGCCCAGCGGTATCCAGTTTTTGGGATTGCGCTTTTTCGGCTCGGGAATGACCTGGGTGGCGGTCACCGCGCCATTGGCAAAGCGGATATCGACCATGGAAGCCTTCTTGCCGGACTTATAATCGGCGCGAAATACCTGCGGCTGCATCTGCTTGCCCAGGATCTTGCCCTTTGACGAGATCGTGCCGCTCGTGTCGTCGAACAAGGTGGCGAGACCCGCGCTGGAGACGGTGCCGTCTATGGAATAGCTATCGCCTTCGTAGTGGCTGGAAAATGTCGCCTTGGCCACGGAAAGACCGAGGAACGACACCGTGTATTCGCCCTTGAAGGACTGTGCGGTGGCTGCGGGCGCGGCGGCAAGGGTTGATGTTGGCAAGGCGGCGACAAATATGGCGACAACGGCATGTGACGGGCGAAGCATGGCGGGCTCGGTCCTTGATTTTTTTAACTGGAGGCGGGCGACTCCGGCTTGAGATGTCCCTGTCCGACCGCTTATAGGCTGAATTCCGGCCTTTATGTGAAACGCTCGTCACAGTCGTGGGTAAGCCGGAGCTTGACGCATTGGCGAAATGCAACTATGGAACGCCAACTTTTCCATAAGGCCGCCTGACTGAAACCGCGCGCCACCCGGCGCGGGCGAACAAGGTTTGGCAGGCTTAGACAGAACTGAAGGTTAGAACCATGTCCCGCACCTGCGAACTCACTGCCAAGGCAGTCCAGACCGGCAACAATGTGAGCCACGCCAACAACAAGACCAAGCGCCGCTTCCTGCCGAACCTCGTCAATGTGACGCTGATTTCGGAAGCGCTGAACCAGAATGTGCGCCTGCGCATTTCGGCCAACGCGCTGCGTTCGGTCGAGCATCGCGGCGGCCTCGACGCCTTCCTGGCCAAGGCCGACGCCAAGGAATTGTCGCAGCGCGCGCGCCTGTTGAAGAAGCAGATCGCCAAGAAGCTGGCCGACCAGCCCGCCGCTTAACGATATCAAGGCGGGGGACGACCGCCCTGAGCATCGGAGCAATCCGATGCTCAAAACTTCTAAGGCAGCAGCATCGGAGCAATCCGATGCTCAAAACTTGCAAGGCAGCGCGACCCGAACTTCGGCTAGCGCCTGGCTGGTTCCATTACCCAGGATAAAAAAATGACTTCCTTCTCGCGATATCTGCCCTTTGTGGCCGCCATGGCGCTTGTCGTCGTGGCATCGAACATCCTCGTGCAGTTCCCGATGCAGGGCCAGGCCGGCGGTCTGTCGCTGGGCGACATCCTGACCTGGGGCGCCTTCACCTATCCCTTCTCCTTCCTGGTCACCGACCTTGCCAACCGCCGCTACGGGCCGACCGTGGCGCGCCGCATCGTCCTTGTCGGCTTCATGATCGCTGTGGTCTGCTCGATCCTCGTCCCGCCCTTCCTGTTTCGCCACGGCCTGATCGAGTTCGAGACATCAGCCGACCGGCTGGTGCGCATCGCCGCAGCTTCCGGCGCGGCCTTTCTTTGCGCGCAATTGCTCGACGTCACCGTCTTCAACCGGTTGCGCCGGCAGAGCTGGTGGCGCGCGCCGATCGTCGGCACGCTGGTCGGCTCGGTGTTCGACACCCTGGTGTTCTTCAGCATCGCCTTTTCGGCCGCCTTCGCTTTTGCCGGCCCGAACGACAGTTTTGCGCTGGAGACGGCGCCGCTGATGGGCGTGCTGCCGGTCGAGACCATGCGCTGGGTCTCCTGGGCGCTGGGCGACCTTTCGGTGAAGCTGATCATCGCTGTTGTGGCCCTGATCCCCTACCGGCTGCTCGCCGCCCACTGGAGCCAGCCGACCGTGGCTGTCTAGGCCGTGATCCCTTGGGTCCAGCTCGGCTCGGCCAAAACGCCTGACGGCGGACAGGAACTGCGCCTCAAGCAGCGCGGCAGCGAATTCTCGATCATGCTCGGCACCAATGAGCTGATGAACAGCCGCCTCAGCGGCTCCGAGGAAGCGCTGGCCAAGCTCTCCTGTGAAAAGATCGGCGGCCGCGCCCAACCGAAAATCCTGATCGGCGGCCTCGGCATGGGTTTTACGCTGCGCGCTGCGCTTGCCCAAATGGGCGCCGACGCAGGCATCACGGTTGCCGAGCTTGTCCCCGCCGTCATCGCCTGGGCGCGCGGCCCCATGGAGGCGGTCTTCGCCGGCTGTCTCGACGATCCCCGTGTGACGGTTCGCGAAGCCGACGTCGGGCACATCATAAGATCCGACAAGGCAGCCTGGGACGCCATCCTGCTCGATGTCGACAATGGCCCCGAAGGCATCGTCTACAAGGGCAACGACGCCCTCTATGGCGCTGCCGGCCTCGGCGCGGCGCGTGCAGCGCTCAGGCCCGGGGGCGTGCTGGCTGTTTGGTCGCAAGGCCCCGATGCCGGCTTCACACTTAGGCTCAAGCAGGCGGGCTTTGTCGTGGACGAGGTGAAGACGCGCGCCAATGGCAAGCGCGGCGCGCGCCACGTCATCTGGATCGCCACCAAGCCTTAGGGCTCTCAATCCTGGTGCAGGATGAATTCCAGATAGAGGTTGCGCTGCAGGATCGAATGGTTGTCGTCCGAGATCAGCGACACCATCAGCGCTCCGTCATCGCGGGTCCAGACGTCGAGCCCTTCCATATTGTCGATCTGGTAGCCCATATCGGCTTCCATCAGCACCGGCCCGTCGGCAACCGCGCCCTTCTCGACGCTTTCGCCATAGATGCGTCGCAGCCGCATCCTGACACCGCCGGCCATCGAGAAACTGCGCTCCAGCAGCAAGAGATCGCCATCCGGCAGGAAAGCGCCGTCGGTGATGTCGAAATCGCCGTTGCGCTTGACCGTGAAGACGCCCTTGTGCGGCCCTTCGATGATGGCGGCATAGATGTTGCCAGCCTTGTCCAAGCTCTTTTCCGAGACCACGACGAGGCCGCCCTCGTGCTGGCCGTTGGGATTGGCGTGGGTGACGGTCTCGAAACCGCGGTTCTGTCGCAGTTCCCGGGCTGGAACCAGGAAGTTCAGTTGCTTGAACGGCGCCGTCATGTTGCTGGGGTCGATCTTGAACTGGGCGACGCGGTGATCGCGCTCGAAGCCGACGGTGGCGATGCCGTCCTTGACTGCAAGGCCCTCGGCATCGACTTCCCATTTCCTGTCGATCGGCCGGCCCTTCTCATCGACCATCTGCTGCATGCGGAAATTCTGGATGCCGGACGGCCGCTTGTCGGCATCATGGGTGATAGAGCCGAAGAACCAGAAGCCCGTATCGGCGACGCCGATGAAATCGCTGCCGGGTTTGACGAACCGAAATGCCGACAGCGCGCCGAAATCGCGCGTCGTCGAGTTCATCTCAAGACCGCCGACGAATTCCAGCGGCCCAAACTGCTTGTCGGCGCTGCCGATATGGAAGGTGGTGATCGGCCGCGCCGAGACTTCGACCGGCTCGACCGCGCTTGGGCCGGCGGCGATGGCCGGCGCAAACGCCATGCCGGACAAGGCAGTGACCGCGAAGAGCATCTGCCGAAACCCGCCGCGCAAAAAAATCATCCGGCGCGCCGGTAGCCGCCGCGGCGTGTATCGCGCACGTTTTCCTCGGCGAACAGCGAGGCCAGCTGCTCGGTCATGGCGCCGGCCAGTTCCTCGGCATCGACGATGGTGACGGCGCGCCTGTAATAGCGGGTGACGTCGTGGCCGATGCCGATGGCCAGAAGCTCGACCGGCGAGCGCGTCTCGATCAGCTCGATGACGGCGCGCAGGTGCCGCTCGAGATAGTTGCCAGGATTGACCGACAGCGTCGAATCGTCAACCGGCGCGCCGTCCGAGATCATCATCAGGATCTTGCGCTGTTCGGGCCGGGCGATCAGCCGGTTGTGCGCCCATAACAACGCCTCGCCGTCGATGTTTTCCTTCAGCAGGCCCTCGCGCATCATCAGGCCGAGATTGCGCCGGGCGCGACGCCACGGATGATCGGCGGATTTGTAGATGATGTGGCGCAGATCGTTGAGCCGGCCGGGGTTCGGCGGCTTGCCGTCCTTCAGCCACTTCTCGCGAGCCTGTCCGCCCTTCCACGCCCGCGTGGTGAAGCCGAGGATCTCGACCGAGACGCCGCAGCGCTCCAGCGTGCGCGCCAGAATGTCGGCACAGGTGGCGGCAACCGTGATCGGCCGACCGCGCATCGAGCCCGAATTGTCGAGCACCAGCGTCACCACCGTGTCGCGGAATTTGGTGTCGCGCTCCTGCTTGAACGACAAGGGCTGCATCGGGTCGATGACGACACGAACCAGGCGTGCCGGATCGAGATAACCCTCTTCGAGGTCGAAATCCCAGGAACGGTTCTGCTGCGCCATCAGGCGGCGCTGCAGCCGGTTGGCGAGCCGTCCGACGACGCCGGAGAGATTGGCCAGTTGCTTGTCGAGGAAGGCGCGCAGCCGGTCGAGTTCTTCTTCCTCGCACAGCTCTTCCGCACCGACCGTCTCGTCGAAGGCGGTGGTGAAAACCTTGTAGTCGATCTCTTTCGGCAGGTTGGCGAACGGGTTGTCGTTACGGCGCGCCTCGCCCGGCGTTTCGGCGTCCGCATCGTCATCGTCGGAAAGATCGTCGGCAGTGGCGTCGGAGGCCTCAGTCTCGGACGACTGTTCGTCGTCGGCCGAGGCCTCGGCATCCTCGGATTGCGACTGCTCGGAGCCGGAATCCTCTTCGCCGCCCTC
This sequence comes from Mesorhizobium sp. M0001, assembly GCF_040324255.1. NCBI lineage: Bacteria > Pseudomonadati > Pseudomonadota > Alphaproteobacteria > Hyphomicrobiales > Phyllobacteriaceae > Mesorhizobium > Mesorhizobium sp. M0001. The sequence goes on along the minus strand of NZ_JAMYVS010000002.1, from coordinate 76,010 downwards.
CTCGCTCTGCTCCTCGCCTTGCGGCTGGTTCTCGTCATTGTCCTCGGAGTCTTCGGTCTCCTGATCGTCGCCGAGTTCCTCGGCCATCTCCATGGACGCCAGCATCTCACGCACGACGCGGGCGAAGGCCTGCTGGTCGCCGAGCTTGGCCGACAGTCCGTCGAGATCGGCCTTGGCCTTCTCCTCGACCCAGGGCCGCCAGAGTTCGACCAGCCGCTCGCCGCTCTTCGGGATCGGCCGCCCGGTCAGCTTTTCGCGCACCATCAGCGCCAGCGCTTCCTCGATCGGCGCGTCGGCCTTGTCCTTGACGTCGACAAGGTTGGCCTTGGCGTATTTGTCCTCCAGCATGGAGCCGATATTGTCGGCGACGCCCTGCATGGCGCGGCTGCCGATCGCCTCGACGCGGGCCTGTTCCACGGCGTCATAGATCGAGCGCGCCAGCTTGCCTTCCGGCGCCAGTTTGGTGTGGATACGCTGATCGTGGCAGGCGCGCTTCAGCGCCATGGAATCGCCCAGGCCACGAGTAATCGCGATGTCTGTCTTGGACGCTTTCTTCGGCAGTTCGGGCAGACGGGCGCGGCTGCCGGCGAGCGCCGGGCGGTCCTTGGCGAAACCGACTTCGAGCTCCTTGTCGCCGGCGATGGCGCGCATGCAGACGGTGACGGCACGCTTGAAGCTGTCGGCTTCAGACCCCGTCTTCGACTTGTTGCGCGTGTTGTCGCCCGGACCCGCCATCGAGGCTCTGCTCAGCCCAGCACCACGTTGGCGGCGCTCTCGGGCAGGTCCTCGCCGAAGGCGCGCTGGTAGAACTCGGCCACCACCGAACGCTCCAGCTCGTCGCACTTGTTGAGGAAGGTCAGCCGGAACGCCATGCCGATATTGCCGAAGATCTCGGCATTTTCGGCCCAGGTGATGACAGTACGCGGGCTCATCACGGTCGACAGATCGCCATTGATGAAGGCCGAGCGCGTCATGTCGGCGACCCGCACCATCTTGTTGACGATGTCCTTGCCCTTGCCGTCGCGATAGTGCTTGGCCTTGGCCAGCACGATGTTCACCTCATTGTCGTGCGGCAGGTAGTTCAGCGTGGTGACGATCGACCAGCGATCCATCTGCGCCTGGTTGATCTGCTGCGTGCCGTGATAGAGGCCGGTAGTGTCGCCGAGGCCGACCGTGTTGGCGGTCGAAAACAGCCGGAACGCCGGATGCGGGCGGATAACCCGGCTCTGGTCGAGCAGCGTCAGGCGGCCCGACGATTCCAGCACGCGCTGGATGACGAACATCACGTCCGGACGGCCTGCATCGTACTCGTCGAAGCAGAGCGCGACATTGTGCTGGTAGGCCCAGGGCAGGATGCCGTCGCGGAATTCGGTGATCTGCAGGCCATCCTTGACGACGATGGCGTCCTTGCCGACGAGGTCGATACGGCTGACATGGCTGTCGAGGTTGACGCGCACGCAGGGCCAGTTAAGGCGGGCGGCGACCTGTTCGATATGGGTCGATTTGCCGGTGCCGTGATAGCCAGACACCATGACGCGGCGGTTGTAGGCAAAGCCGGCAAGGATCGCCAGCGTCGTCGCCTTGTCGAACAGATAATCCGGATCGATGTCCGGCACATGTTCCGAGGTCACCGAATAGGCCGGCACCACCATCTTGGACTCGAAGCCGAATTTGTCTTTCACCGACACCGTCGTGTCGGGCAAATTGGCGATGTCGCGATCGACCTTGTTCATCTCTATCCAAGTCTCCACGGGCGAAATGCCTGATTTCGCCGGCAATCGATTTTGTCCGGGGGCGGTCTTAGAGCCTTTTCCACCCTTATGAAAGTTGGAAAACGACACGAACCGTTAGGTTGCTCAGCACAAACCCGCCTGCTTGAGCACGCGATAGGCCTGCAGCACATCGCGGAACCGGTCTTCCGAACCTCTATCGCCGCCATTCGCATCCGGATGGTGGCGCTTCACAAGTTCCTTATAGCGCGCCTTGATGTCCTTGCCAGTCGCCTTTGTATCAAGGCCAAGCGTTTCCAGCGCCTTGGCCTCAAGCGGCTTGGCCTTGCGTTCGCGCGCCTCGCGCGGGTCCTTCGGCCCTTTGAACAGATCGAAGGGATCGCGCATGCGGTTGTAATAGCCGGCGCGACCGGAACGCTGCTGGGCGAAATCGGGCGAGGAGCGCGTCGAGGCGCCGGCGACGCCCATCTTCCATGTCGGCCGGTGGCCGGTCATCGCTTCCTTCTGGAAGCGGGCTATCTCGGTGTCCGGCACGCCGGAGAAGTAGTTGAAACCCTTGTTGTATTCGCGCACATGATCGAAGCAGAACTGAAAATACTCGCCTTCCTTCATGCGTCCGACCGGCGCCCGGTGGGTACCGGCCTCCTTGCAGCCGTCCCACTGGCAGATCGGCGAGTGCGACTTCAGCTCCGCATCCTTGTCGGGACGGACCCGAATTTTCTCGAAATATTTGGGGTACGGTTTCATCTCACCCATTTATGGGCTGTTCGCACGTGCGAAACAAGAATTGACATTTTCGCGATCATCGCCCTAACCGCTGAATCGCGGCATAAAGCAGGGCGAATGGCGATTTTTGAGGCGGCCCGGCGGGATCGATCCCGATTTCCCGATCACGCCTTGCAGATATGGTGAAGGGAGATGGCGATGTCCATACAGGCGACGATGGAAGACAAGCTGAACAAGGCGTTTTCGCCGGAGCGGCTGGCGATCGTCAATGAAAGCCACCTTCATGCCGGTCATCACCACCACGGCTCCGACGATCACGGTGCCTATGACGGCACCGGCGAGACGCATTTTCGCGTCCGCATCGTCTCATCCGTCTTTGCCGGCATGAGCCGCATCGACCGCCACCGCGCCGTCAACGAATTGCTCGCAGCGGAGCTGCAAGCCGGCGTCCATGCGCTGGCAATCGAACCGGCTGCACCCGGCGAAAAGACCCGTTGGTAAGTCTCTCCGCCTCAGATCACCGCTTCGATGAGAAACGGTCCCGGACGCGACAGGGCACTGTCGAGCAGCGCGTCGAACCGCTCGCACGTGTCGGCGCGGGCCGCCTCGACGCCCATGCCTTTGGCCAGCGCAACCCAGTCCAGCGCCGGATGGTCGAGATCGAGCATGCGCCTAGCGTTCTCGCCGATCTCATTGACCCCGACATTCTTCATTTCGCCATGCAGGATGGCGTAGGTCCGGTTGGAAAAGATGATGGTCACGACGTCAAGCTTTTCCCTGGCCTGGGTCCACAGTCCCTGCACCGTGTACATGCCGCTGCCGTCGGCCTCGAGATTGATCACCTTGCGGTCCGGGCAGGCGATCGCTGCTCCTGTCGCCATCGGAATGCCGCCGCCGATCGATCCGCCCGTACCCATCATGTAGTCGTGCGGCGCCGCAAAGGCGGATAGCGCGAAGAACCGTCTCGCCGAGGTGACCGCTTCGTCGCAGACGATGGCATTGGCCGGAAGTTTGCGCGCCACCGACAGCGCGATGGCATCGTCCGTCAGTCTGCCGCTCAGCGTCGGTTCGTCTGGAAAGGCGGTTGCGGCGGCGAATTGCTGCGTCGGCTTGATGCCGACCTCGGCAGCCAGCGCCTCCAGCGCCGCTTTCAGATCCTGGCCATGCGCCGCCAGCGAAAGCACCTTGCAATCGTCCCGAACCAGCCGCCCGGGCTTGCCGGGATAGGCGAAGAAGGCAACCGGCTCCTTGGCGCCGACCAGCACCAGCAAGTCGATATCCCGGAGCATGGCCGTCGCCGCATCGACCGGATAGGGAATGCGGGTCGGGGCGAACCGCCCGCGGCCGCGCTGCATGCGGGCGATCAGAACCTCACTGAACAGCCTGACATCGCTTCCCGATGACATTCTCCCTGCGATTTCAAGTCCATCGGCGCGCGCCGCCTGCCCACGCACCACCATGCCGACACGGCCCGGCGCGGCGCGGATTGCTTCGGCGATCGTGCGCACAACAGCCATGTCGACGGCGGGCGGCGGCTCCAGCTTCACCTTGCCAGGCGAAATCGCAGCAACTTCGCCCCAGGCGGCATCCGCAGGCAGGATCAAGGTCGTGACGCCAGGCGGCGTGAGTGAGGCGCGGAAAGCCGCCTCTGCGGCCGGCACAATATCGGCCGGCCCCTTGACGCGGCCAACCCAGTTCGACATCGGCGACGCCAGGCCTTCTATGTCGCTGGTCAGCGGGGCATCGAGCGGCAGATGGTAGGAAGCATGGTCGCCGACAATGTTGATCATCGGGCTGCGCGCACGCCTTGCGTTGTGCATGTTGGCCAAACCGTTGGCGAGACCCGGTCCGGTATGCAGCAACGTTGCTGCCGGGCGGTCGGTCATGCGCGCATAGCCGTCGGCGGCGCCGGTCACCACGCCCTCGAACAGGCCGAGCACGCAGCGCATCTGAGGTTTGCGGTCCAGTGCGGCAACGAAATGCATTTCGGATGTGCCAGGATTGGCGAAGCAGACCGTGACGTCATTGGCCAGGAGCACGTCGCACAGCAGATCGGCGCCATTCATGATTTTCTTTCCCAATCGACAACTCAGGAACAATTGCACCTGTAGCCGCCGGGTCGGCAATGTCCCGCCGGGGCTTTTGGTCTGATCCAGGACGCCTCGCGGGGATCGGGGATCAACCGACGGTCCATTCAGGAAGGCCAGCATCGCGGCGGTCAACGCGTCGCCGTCCTCGCCGAAGTCGTGATTGATCGACATATGCGTGTAGGCGTTGCCGTCGAACAGCGTCACTTCAGTGCCGATGGCGCGCAGGCGTTTGGCAAAGCCTTCGATTGGTCGTCGCGGCCTTCGGCGCGCGAATAGGCGATGAAGGTCGGCGGATGCTTGTGTCCATCGAGATAGCTGGCCGGCGACAACGCCGCCCATCAGCGCCGCAGCACCGGGCAACCCGCCATTCCAGCCACTCCGAATGTTTCCTCCCAAGCCTTCTACCCGGATTGCAGCCACTCTCCTTCATGTGAAGGGAACCAACAATGCTTTCCGACAGTTGAAGGTGATGAGGCGATTGGAATCCAGATCGGCTCCGAGGGCAGAACATCATGCGTGCAACCCAATCCGACGTCTTCGATCTTTTTTCGGAAATTTATGCCAATGCGGCGGACGAAGAGGTCAGCATCCAACAGTATCTTCTTGCCTGTCGGGAAGACAAATCGATGTACGCTTCGGCTCCCGAAAGGATGGTCGACGCAATCGGCGAACCAAAACTGGTTGACACCAGCAAAGACGAGCGGCTCGGCCGCATTTTCTCGAATCGGACCCTCAAGGTCTACCCTCATTTTTCCGACTTCTATGGAATGGAGGATACGATCGAGCGCATAGCCGGGTATTTCCGCTATGCCTCGCAGGGGCTCGAAGAACGCAAGCAGATCCTCTATCTCCTCGGCCCGGTCGGCGGCGGCAAATCCTCTCTGGCCGAGCGCCTGAAGAAACTGATGGAGCAGCGCCCGATCTACACGCTGAAGGTCGGCAACCAGATCAGCCCGGTTTTCGAGTCGCCGCTTGGGCTGTTCCATCCCGATCACATGGGTGATCTGCTAGAGGATAAATACGGCATAGCCCGGCGCCGGCTGAACGGATTGATTTCGCCATGGGCGGCCAAGCGCCTCGACGAATTGTCTGGCGACATCTCCAAATTCAGCGTCGTCAAGCTGATGCCTTCGCGGCTGCGCCAGATCGGCATTGCCAAGACCGAACCTGGCGATGAGAACAATCAGGATGTCTCGGCCCTGGTCGGCAAGGTCGACATCAGGCAATTGGAAAATTTTAGCCAGTCCGACCCCGATGCCTATTCCTATAGCGGTGGCCTGAACCGGACCACGCAAGGTCTGCTTGAATTCGTCGAGATGTTCAAGGCACCCATCAAGGTTCTGCATCCGCTGCTGACCGCGACACAGGAAGGCAGCTACAACGGCACTGAAAATTTCGGCGCCTTTCCCTACCAGGGGATCATCGTCGCCCATTCCAACGAGTCGGAATGGCAACAGTTCAAGAGCAACAAGAACAACGAGGCGTTTCTCGATCGCATCCTGGTGGTCAAGGTACCCTATTGCCTGCGGATCACCGAAGAGAGGCAGATCTATGAGAAATTGTTGCGTGAGAGCGAGTTGGCCGCCAGCCCCTGTGCCCCTGAAGTTTTGGACATCCTCAGCCGCTTTGCAGTTTCGACGCGCTTGGCCGAGCACGACAACTCGCCGCTCTACACCAAGATGCGCGCCTATGACGGCGAAAATCTGAAGGAAGTCGATCCCAGGGCAAAGTCGGTCCAAGAATATCGCGACGCCGCCGGCGTCGATGAAGGCATGACGGGCGTCAGCACGCGCTTTGCCTTTAAGATCCTTTCGCAGACATTCAACTTCGACAATGAGGAGGTCGCCGCCGATCCTGTGCATCTGATGTACATTCTGGAGGAGGCGATCAAGCGGGAGCAGTTCCCGAAGGAAACGGAAGCGGCATATCTTGAATTCATCAAGTCGGAGCTTGCAGCGCGCTACGCCGAGTTTATCGGCCACGAAATCCAGAAGGCCTATCTGGAGTCCTATAGCGAATACGGCCAGAACCTCTTCGACCGCTACATCGCCTATGCGGATGCCTGGATTGAGGACCAGGACTACAAGGACCCCGACACCGGCCAGATCCTCAACCGGGAGATCCTGGACAACGAACTTTCGCAGGTCGAGAAACCGGCAGGCATCGCCAATCCCAAGGACTTCCGTAACGAGGTGGTGAAGTTCACTCTGCGCGCTCGCGCAAGAAACCACGGCCGCAACCCGTCATGGACCAGCTATGAAAAATTGCGCGAGGTCATCGAGAAGCGGATGTTCGGACAGGTCGAGGACCTCTTGCCGGTGATCAGCTTCGGCTCCAAGCAAGACAGCGTTACGGAAAAGCGCCACAACGAATTCGTGCAGCGCATGATCGAGCGTGGCTACACAGAACGGCAGGTACGCCGGCTGGTGGACTGGTACATGCGGGTGAACAAGGCGGGTTGACAGAGCCGGATGGTTCCATGCCGATCTTCATCGACCGTCGCCTGAACCCCAAGGACAAGAGCCTTGGCAATCGACAACGCTTCCTCAGGCGTGCTCGCGAGGAGTTGAAGCGGAGCATTCGCGATCAAATCCGCACTGGCAGGATCGCCGACGTGGATACCGAGCACGCCGTGCCCATGCCTGAAAGGAAAACGGCCGAGCCGAGCTTCAACGATGACAGGGCCAGCGGACGGCGCCGACACATCCTTCCGGGCAACAGGCATTTTTCCCCTGGAGACCTGCTCCCGAAGCCGCATGGGGGCGGCGCGGCGTCGTCGCCAGGAAACACGGCGTCGGAAGACGATTTTCGTTTCGTGCTGTCACGCGAGGAGGTGCTCGAACTCTTTTTTGAGGATCTCGAACTGCCCGACCTGGTTAAGCTCAATCTCAAGGAAATCCTTGCCTTCAAGCCGCGCCGGGCCGGCTTCGCGGCAACCGGTTCCCCGACCAACATCAATGCCGGCCGCACCATGCGCAACAGCCTAGGCCGGCGCATTGCGCTGAGGCGCCCCACGCAGCAGGAACTGGAGGCGATCCTCCGGGAAATCGTCACGCTTGAGTCGGCCCCGGCCGGCGCGGCGGTGCGCCAGCGCATCGCGGAATTACGCGACGAGCTTGACCGGCTGGAGCGACGGCGCAGGCGAATTGCCTTTGTCGATCCGGTCGATATCCGATTCAACCGCTTCGACGCCCGGCCGGTGCCGAATGCCAATGCCGTCATGTTCTGCCTTATGGACGTGTCCGGATCGATGGGCCAACGCGAAAAGGACTTGGCCAAACGCTTCTTCGTGCTGCTGCACCTGTTCTTGAAACGGCGCTACGAACGCACGGAGATCGTCTTCATCCGCCATACCCATGAGGCGCACGAAGTGGATGAGGACACGTTCTTCTACAACACGCAGAGCGGCGGTACGATCGTCTCCACCGCGCTCGACGAAATGCACCGCATTATCGGCCAGCGCTATCCTGCCAGCGAGTGGAACATTTACGCCGCGCAGGCCTCTGACGGGGACAATTTCACCACCGATTCCGAGCGATGCATAGAGCTCATGAACGGCAAGCTCATGCGCCTGTGCCAGTATTTCGCCTATGTCGAGATCATCGACGAACGCGAGAGCCACATATTCGGTGCTACCGAAAACGGGACGTCGCTTTGGCGCGCCTACAGTACGATCGAGCTGAAATGGCCCAACTTCCAGATGAGCCGCATCGCTGCTCCCGCGGATATTTACCCGGTCTTCCACCGGCTCTTCGCCAGGCAGCCGGCGGCCATCAAGAGCGCTTGAGAGAGAGAGAGATGGTCAGGCGAGCCAACGAAACGAATTTGTTGTTTTCCGGTTCTGACTGGAATTTCGAGAAATTATCGCGGGCTTTTGAAGAGATCGAGGCGATCGCGGTCGACGAGTTGCATCTCGATACTTACCCGGTCCAGATGGAGATAATCTCCTCCCAGCAGATGCTCGACGCCTACTCATCTATCGGCATGCCACTGATGTATCGGCATTGGTCGTTCGGCAAACATTTCCTTCACCAGGAGCTTCTTTACCGTAAGGGTGGTCGGGGGCTGGCCTATGAACTGGTCATCAACTCCAATCCCTGCATCGTCTACCTCATGGAGGAAAACACCATGGCGTTGCAGGCCCTTGTGACGGCCCACGCGGCGCTTGGCCACAATCATTTCTTCAAGAACAATCATCTGTTTCAGCAATGGACCGACGCCGGGGCAATCCTGGGTTATCTGGACTTCGCCAAGGGCTACATCGCCCGGTGCGAGGAGCGGCACGGCCTTGCAGCAGTGGAGGCCATTCTCGATTCCGCCCATGCGCTGATGGAACAAGGGGTGTTCCGCTACCACCGACCGCCAAAGCTCTCGTCGGAGCGACAGCGCGAAGGGCTTCGCGAGCGCCTCGAATACGAAGAGCGCTCCTACAACGATCTGTGGCGCACGCTGCCGCCGTCGCAGAACAAAAACAAGTCCGGCAATGAGGATCAAGGGATGGCGGAGCGCAAGAGATCGCTCAACCTGCCCGAGGAAAACCTCCTGTATTTCCTCGAGAAGAACAGCCTGACCCTGGAACCCTGGCAGCGCGAGATCATCAGGATCGTCCGCGTCATCGCGCAATATTTCTACCCGCAGCGACAGACTCAAGTGATGAATGAAGGCTGCGCCACCTTCGTGCATTATACGCTCATGAACATGCTATTCGATCGTGGCCGGATCGGCGAAGGTGCCATGCTCGAAATCCTGCGCAACCATTCGAACGTGATCTTCCAGCCGGCCTTTGACGATCCCCGGTTTTCAGGCATCAATCCCTATGCCCTCGGCCTCGACATGATGCAGGACATACAGCGCATTTCGACCGAGCCGACGGCGGAGGACCGCGACTGGTTCCCGGACATTGCAGGACATGGCAACTGGCGCGAGGTCCTGCTTGAGGCCTGGGCCAACCACCGCGACGAATCCTTTATCCGCCAGTACCTCAGCCCGAGCTTGATCCGAAAATGGCGGTTCTTCGTGCTTGGCGATGGAGCCGACAAACCGCATTTCGAAGTCGCGTCGATCCACAACGAACGTGGCTATCACAAGATACGCGCCCAGCTTGCCCACAGTTACGACCTTGGAGCGAATCGGCCGGACATCCAGGTGATTGATGTCGACCTGCTCGGCGACCGGCAGTTGCGGCTGCAACACAGGGTAAAGGATGGTGTTGTGCTCGAAGGGGCCAGCCGTGACGCGACGCTCCGCCATGTCCGCAGCCTCTGGGGCTACGAGGTCAGCCTGGTCGCAGTTGACGCTCAAACCGGTGCGACCATCCACGAACGGTCTACGAGCCAGATCGCGGCATAAGCTCGGCAAAGAGCGTCATGTGGCGGGCCTGCTCGGTACCTTTAAGATTCGCCCGCCGGCCTGATCCTGATTCTGGCGATCCGGTTCTTGTCGCGCTTCATCACCACGAAGCGCTTGCCGTGGAAGGTGAAAGCCTGCTTTTCCTCGGGGATCGACTGCGTCTCGTGGATGACCAGGCCGGCAATGGTGGTCGCTTCCTCGTCAGGCAGGTTCCAGTCGAGCGCCCGGTTGAGATCGCGGATCGGCACGGTGCCGTCGACGACCACGGAACCGTCCGCCTCCTGCTTCACGCCCTGAATGTCTACATCGTGCTCGTCGGCGATCTCGCCAACGATCTCCTCGATAATGTCCTCCAGCGTCACCAGCCCTTCGACCTCGCCATATTCGTCGACGACGATAGCGAAATGCGCCTTGGCGCGCAGGAAGGCGTTGAGCTGTTCCTGCAGCGTCGTGGTGTCGGGCACGAACCAAGGCTTCGAAGCGATCTTCATCACGTCGATCCGGGAAAAGTCGTTGCCGACCTCGTTCAGCGCTCGCAGCAGGTCCTTGGCGTGCAGCACGCCGACAATGTTGTCGAGAGAGCCTTTCCACAACGGCATGCGGGTGTGCGGGCTTTGCAGGATCTCGCGCACCACCGCTTCCGGCCCATTGTCGGCATTGACCGAGCGCATATTGGTGCGGTGGACCATGATGTCGGAGACTTCGAGCTCGGCGAGATCGAACAGCCCGCCGACGCGGTCGCGGTCCTCACGCACCATCTGGCCGTCGCGGCGGAAATCGTCGACCGCGCCGCGCAACTCGTCCTGTGTCGAGCGCTGCGGCTCGATGCGCGACAGCTCATAGCCGAACATGGCAAGCAGGCGCGTGCGCACGGCCAGGACCAGCAGGATGAGGATGGCAAGGACGGCGACGACGGTCCAGCCGGGCTCGTTGATCATCGCTGCCGGCTTTCCTGGCCCGGGTGGTTCTCCCTGAGGAACGAAAGCACTTCCGACGCCGGTACATCCTTGGCAATAAAAGCCTGGCCAACGCCGCGCGTCAGGATGAATGTCAGCGCGCCGCGCGACACTTTCTTGTCCTGGGTGATGAAGCCAAGCAGCGCCTCGGCATCGGGCAACTCACCAGGGATGTCGGCCATCCGCCAGGGTAGACCGACGGCGCGAAGATGCGCCTCGACCCGCGCCGCGTCCTCCGGGCTGGCCAGATTGAGCCTTGCGGAAAAGCGGTGCGCCAGCGCCATGCCGATGGCGACGCCTTCGCCATGGACGAGGCGGGCGCCATCATACTGTGTGGCGCCTTCCAGCGCATGGCCGAACGTGTGGCCAAGATTGAGCAGTGCGCGGTCGCCGGTTTCGAACTCGTCGCGGGCGACGACATCGGCTTTGGCGCGGCAGGCCCCGGCGATCGCCTCCGCCCGTTCCGCACCACCGGCGAACACCTTTTCCCAGTTCGCTTCCAGCCAGGCGAAAAACGCCGGTCGGTCGATCAATCCGTATTTGGCAAGCTCGGCATAGCCGGCGCGAAATTCGCGGATCGGCAGCGTGTCGAGCACTTCGGTGTCGGCCAGCACCAGCTTCGGCTGATGGAAGACGCCGACCAGATTCTTGCCGCGCGGGCTGTTGATGCCGGTCTTCCCACCGACCGAGGAATCGACCTGCGCCAGCAGCGAGGTTGGAATCTGGACGAAATTCATGCCGCGGCGCACGATGCCGGCGGCAAAGCCGGTCAGGTCGCCGATGACGCCACCGCCGAGCGCAATGACGACATCGCCGCGCTCCAGCTTGGCGGCGAGCACGCCGTCGACCACCTCTTCGAGATGGGCAAAGCTCTTGGTCTTTTCGCCGGCCGGCAAAGTGATGACGGCAGGCTGGATGCCGCCTGTTTCCAGACCGGCCTTCAGCGCGTCGAGATGTGCCGCCGCGACATTGTCGTCGGTGACCACCGCCGCCCTCGTGCCGGGCAGGCGGCGCGAAATCTCGGCGCCGGCGCGCGCCAAAAGGCCAGGGCCGATCAGGATGTCATAGGCACGCTCGCCAAGGCCGACCTCGACAGTGACCGGTTCGCTCACAGCCGCACCTCGCCTGGCGCAGTCGGAGCCGGAATGCCGAAATGCCCGCACAGCGCGTCGACAACCTCCGTCGCAATGACCTCCTTGCGGTCGTCGCGTGTCGGCACGGTGATGTTGGACGTGGCATAGACCGGGTAGCGCTCGCCCATCAGTCGCTCGAGCACGGCGCGCGGATCGGCGCTTTTGAGCAACGGCCGGTTCTGCTTCTTGGACACGCGTTCCATCAATAGGTCGATCTCGGCCTTCAGCCACACCGACACGCCATGCCCGGCGATCGCTTCCCGCGTCTGCGCATTCATGAACGCGCCGCCGCCGGTCGACAGCACCTGCGGCCCACTCTCCAGCACGCGCAGGATGACGCGCTGCTCCAATGCCCGGAATTCGGTCTCGCCATAGCGTTCGAACAGTTCCGGCACCGTCATGCGCGACACGGTTTCGATCTCCTGGTCGCTGTCGACGAAGGGCAGCGACAGCATCGTCGCCACCTTGCGGCCGATCGCCGTCTTTCCGGCGCCCATCAGGCCGACAAAGACGATCGAGCGGCTGCCCAGCCTGTCGAGCAGCGCGGCATGGCTATCGCCGGGAGGATTTGCTGGTAACGCGTTCATGAGACCATGCTGTTTCTAAGCCGTCTTTGCCGGCGTATCGACATCAAAAGCCCGTTTGCGTCAAGCACAGCGCCTTTCGCACGCAGAGCCCTTCGTCCTTGAATTGACGGAATTAGCGTCCCATAAGGACACAGGGCTTGGAATCGCAGAGCAAGAAGACGGGCGAAGATTGATGCCGACACTGTTCCGCTTTGTCGTGACGATGATGATTCTTGCCGGCATTGCCTATGGTACGATGGTGGCGTTGGCGATGTTCGTCGAGCCGAAAAAAGCCGAAATCACCGTGCGCATTCCACCGGAAAAGCTGAACCCCAAGAAAAACTGACCCAAAACTGACCCCTGGAACATGAACAGCGCGGCTCGCATCGAAGCCTTTCTCGAGATGATGAGCGCCGAACGCGGTGCCGCTGCAAACACGCTGTCTTCCTACCGCCGTGATCTCGAAGACGCTTCGCAGCAGATTGCCGGCGGGCTTGCCGCTGCCGCCGCAGCCGACATCCGCGCCTATCTCGACGATATCGCGGCGCGCGGCTTTGCGTCGACGTCGCAGGCGCGCAAACTGTCGGCGATCCGCCAGTTCTTCAAGTTTCTCTACGCCGAGGGCTTGCGCGGCGACGACCCGACCGGCACGCTGGACAGTCCGAAAAAGGGCCGGCCGCTGCCCAAGACGATGAGCGAGGCCGATACCGGTCGGCTGCTCGACCGCGCCGCGCTTGAGACAGGCGATGCCGTCAATGGTGACCGGGTGGCTGCACTGCGCCTGCACGCTTTGGTGGAGGTGCTCTATGCCACCGGCTTGCGCGTCTCCGAACTAGTCGGCCTGCCGGTGACCGTCGCCCAGCGCGACGACCGCTTCTTCATGGTGCGCGGCAAGGGCGACAAGGAGCGCATGGTGCCGCTGTCGGCCAAGGCCCGCACGGCGATGCGGGCTTGGCTCACAGCCCGGGCCACGGTGCCGGCTTTCGCCGACAGCCCGTTTCTGTTCCCGGCCGCCGGCGACAGCGGCTTTCTCTCCCGGCAGGTCTTTGCCCGCGATCTCAAAGGCCTTGCCGCGCGGGCCGGCATATCGGCGGCGAAAATTTCGCCGCATGTGCTGCGCCATGCTTTCGCCAGCCATCTCCTGCAGAACGGCGCCGATCTCAGGGCGGTGCAGCAGCTGCTCGGCCACGCCGATATCTCGACCACGCAGATTTACACGCATGTGCTGGAAGAGCGGTTGGTGCGGCTGGTCAACGATCATCATCCGCTTGCCGACTAGGCCTCATATCGCTATGTGAGGGCAACGTGCCCGCGCGGAGCCTACATCTGCGCGATGTTTGCCTTCCGACGCATCGGTCCGCTCAAGAATGTACAATTACCTCGATTTCGAAAAGCCGGTGCAGGACCTTGAACTCAAGATCCTCGAGCTGAAGAAGCTTGCCGAGAATGGCGAGGCGGTCGACGTCGGCGACGAAATCAGCCGGCTCGAGAAGCGCGTGCGCGACGCGCTGCGCGACATCTACAAGGCGCTGACGCCGTGGCAGAAGGTGCAGGTCGCGCGCCACACCGACAGGCCGCATTGCCTCGACTACATCAAGGGTCTGTTCAGCGATTTCACGCCGCTCGCCGGCGACCGCAATTTCGGCGAGGACCAGGCGATCATCGGCGGCTTCGCCCGCTTCCGCGGCGAACCGGTGGCCGTCATCGGCCAGGAAAAGGGCTCCGACACGGCGAGCCGGCTCAAGCACAATTTCGGCTCGGTGCGCCCTGAAGGCTACCGCAAGGCCGTGCGGCTGATGGAACTTGCCGACCGTTTCCAGATCCCACTTCTGACGCTGGTCGACACCGCCGGCGCCTACCCCGGCGTTGGCGCCGAGGAACGCGGCCAGGCTGAAGCCATCGCCCGCTCAACCTCGGCCTGCCTCGGCCTCAAAGTGCCATCGATTTCGGTTGTAATCGGCGAAGGCGGTTCGGGCGGCGCCATTGCGATCGCCACCGCCAACCGCGTCTACATGCTGGAACACGCCATCTATTCGGTGATCTCGCCGGAAGGCGCTGCCTCGATCCTGTGGCGCGACACCACGCGCTCGAAAGATGCGGCGACCAACATGAAGATCACCGCCCAGGACCTTCTAGAAATGAAGATCATCGACGCCATCATTGCCGAGCCGCTCGGCGGCGCCCAGCGCGCGCCCGAAACGGTGATCGCCGCCACCGGCGACCTCATCGCCAAGACGATGAAGGATTTTGCCGGCGCCAACACCGATTTTCGCGAACAGCGCCGCGAAAAATATCTGGCGATGGGCCGCAGCCTCTGATTTTGGCCGGCAGCGCACCGCAATGTGGCGTCAAGGAGCAATTTCGCCACAAAAATGCCGCCGCATTCGGCTCAATAAAAAATCCGTGACACCGGGCGAATTGCCGTGGGGGGCGCCGTCCGACGCTTGCGGTAAGGAATTTTCAAGGTTAACGGGCTTAGGGTCCGTCAGTGTTCAGCATGCAGGCCCGGGCGCTATCCGGCCGTGACGCGAGAAAAAGACATAGCCGTATCCATGTTTACCAAGCTTGCCCGCACTGGACTTCTGATCGCCGCGCTTGGCGTTGCCGGCTGCAACGATTCCTCGATGAAGAATTTTGCGCCGGAAGCCAGCAAGCCGCTGCCGGACAAGATCCTGGCCGACATGAAGGCCAAGGGCATGATCCGCACCTCGTCGGTGATGGCTCGCATCTTCAAGGAAGAAGGCAAGCTCGAAATCTGGAAGGCCAAGACCACCGGCCGCTACGAGATGGTCGCCAGCTACGACATCTGCAAATGGTCGGGCAAGCTCGGCCCAAAATACACCGAGGGCGACCGCCAGGCGCCGGAAGGTTTCTATACGGTCCGCCCGTCGCAGATGAATCCGCGCTCGAACTATCATCTGTCCTTCAACATCGGCTATCCCAACGCCTATGACCGTGCCAATGGCCGCACCGGCGCCAATCTGATGGTGCATGGCGCCTGCTCGTCGTCGGGCTGTTATTCGATGACCGACCCGCAGATCGAGCAGATCTACGCTTTTGGTCGCGATGCCTTCCAGGGCGGCCAGACCGAGTTCCAGATCCAGGCCTTCCCATTCCGCATGACCGCCGCCAACATGGCGCGCTACCGCAACGACCCGAACTATGAGTTCTGGAAGATGCTGAAGGTCGGTTACGACAACTTCGAGATCACCAAGGTGCCGCCGAAGGTCGATGTCTGCGACAAGCGCTATGTCTTCAACCAGGTGGCGCCTGAGGGCACGACATTCGATCCGACTGGCGCCTGCCCCGCGACCACGCAGCCGGATTCGCTGAAGAGCGCACTCAACGCCTATCAAAGCAGCTATGACGCGGCCTTCACCGGCGCGGTCAAGGCCAGTGTTCCGGCGCCCAAGCCGACCATTGCCGGCATCAAGGAAGCCAGCATCGTTTCCGACTGGTCGAAGCGCCGCGCCCGGGGCGAGCGCGTGCCGATCGAACCGCCGTCGCTGAATTCCGACGGCACGCTGACCGAGACGGCGCGCATGGGGCGCATCGATTCGCCCGCCGGCCGCAAGATGGCGGCGCTGGACGCAGAGAAGGAAGCCAAGCGCAAGGCCGAGGAACAGCGGGTTGCTGCCATCGAGGCTGCGAAAGCCGCCAAGGCCCAGGCACTGGCTGAAAAGCAAGCCCCAAAGGCCCAAGCGCTGGCCGAAAAGGAAGCAGCCAAGCAGGCCCCCCAGCAGCCGGTCGCCACTGCGAGCGTCGAGGCGGCGCCTGCAGAACCGCCGGCGGACGAAAGCCGGATGTCGAAGATCAAGAACAAGCTGCTAGGCATGTTCGGCGGCTGAGGTTTTTCGCCTTGCCGATGCATGTCGCCCAAAAGTGCGCAGCGGTTTTGGGACAAAGACATGCATGAAGACAAACAAACAAATCACACCGCGATCTATGACCTCAAGGGCCTGAACTGCCCCCTGCCCGTTCTCAAGGCGAAAAAACGCCTGGCGGCAATGCAGCCGGGCAGCCGGCTTTGGCTGGAGACCACCGACCCGCTGGCGGTCATCGACATCCCCGCCTTTTGCGCCGACGCTGGTCACCAACTGGTTGAAACGTCAGCCGTCACCGGCGGCCACCGCTTCCTGGTCGAACGCGGCGCAGAGCGAGCCTGAGAATCAGCCCCCGGCTATCGCCAGCGGATTGCTCTCCAGCGCCGCGCGATCCGGCGTGTCGATCGACGGCCGGTTGGTGAAAGCGGAAAACAGCCGGCGCACATAATCTTCCGGCATATCGAGCGTGATCAGCACCAGCCTGGTGCCGCGTTGGCCGTCCGACCAGGCCAGTAGCCGCGCCGGCGGATGCAGGATCTTCTGTACCCCGTGGACAACAAGCGGCCGCGACGGGTCCTCCGCAAGCTCGATGACGCCCTTCATCCGCAAAAGCTTGTCGCCATGCGCAGAACGCAGCAGGTCGAGGAACATCTCGATCGCCGAAAACGGCACCGGGCCGTCATGGACCAGCGAGTAGGAGCGCACGCGGGAATCGTGGTGGTGCTCATGCTCGCCGTGATCATGATGATGATGGTGGTGCTCATGGGCGGCTTCTTCGCCGAGCCAGCGCCGGACATCGGCGGATTTGGTCGCCGGATTGTAGAGGCCGCAATCGAACAGCGCCGTGACGCCGGTTCGGCCGTCGCCGGCGTCCAGCACCACGGCGCCTGGATTGAGCTGATGGAGTCGCGTTCGCAAAGCATCGACGTCGCCGGGATCGCTGGCCAGATCGACCTTGGTCAGCACGATGCGATCGGCGACCGCCACCTGCTTGACCGCCTCGACATGGCCGTCGAGCGTCGCATTGCCGTTGACCGCGTCGACCAGCGTGATGACGCCATCAAGTCGGAAGGCCTGCACAAGGGCGGGATGCGCCATGATCGACTGCAGCACCGGCGCCGGATCGGCGAGCCCGGTGGTTTCGACGACGACGCGGGCAAGGCGGGCGATACGGCCCGTCTGCAGCCGGTCGACGAGGTCAGCCAGCGTGTCGACCAGTTCGCCGCGCACCGTGCAGCATAGACACCCGTCGGACAACTGGATGATGCCGTCCGAGGCCTGCTCGACCAGCAGGTGGTCGATCGCCACCTCACCGAATTCGTTGATGATGACGGCCGTGTCGACCAGTGCCGGATCTTTGAGCAGCCGGTTGAGCAATGTCGTCTTGCCGGCGCCGAGGAAGCCGGTGACCACCGTGACGGGTATCGGAAAGCCAGCCATCGCCTAGTTCGCGGCTTTGACCAGCTGGTCGCCCTGCACCGCGGTTGCCTGGCCCACCACGGCCGGTTCGGCGCCCTTTGGCGCCGGAATGTCTGGCCGCCAGCTCGGCAGCGGCACATCGGCGTATTCCTGGCCGCCCTGGTCGAGCATCGCCTTCGGCGCCGGCCCGGTGGCGCCGCCGAGGCCGACTGCAACCAGCGTCGGCACGTGGTCGAGCTTTTCCTGATAGGGCGATTTCGGCACGTCGGCGCCCTTCGCGGCCACCGGCGGAGCCGCCTCGGACTGCTCGTGCGGCGCCTTCTTCCTGCAGATCTCATCATGCATGTCGTTGGGTGACATGGTATCGCCATAGGAAGGCATGGCCGCGACCGTGAGCCAGTTCGGGTCGGGCATGGCAAAGCCCTGGTCAAGCAGCCTGGCGGCGGTCTCGGCACGGCTGATCGCCGATTTTTCGCCGAGCACGACCGCGACCAGCGTGCGGCCATTGCGTGTCGCCGAGCCGATCATGTTGAAGCCCGAGGGACAGACGAACCCGGTTTTCATGCCGTCGGCGCCGGGATAGCGCCCGATCAAGAGATTGTAGTTGGAGATCGCCTTCTTGCCGACGGCAAGGCCTTCGATCGAGAACCAGGGGGCGTATTGCGGGAATTCCTTGCGGATCGCCATCACCAGCAGGGCAAGATCGCGCGCCGTCGTGTACTGCTCCGGCGAAAACAGGCCGTTCGGATTGACGAAATGCGTTCCGGTCATGCCAAGCCGCGCCGCCTCCGCATTCATGCGAACGGCGAATCCGGCCTGCGAGCCGCCTATGTTTTCGCCGATGGCCATGGCGATATCGTTGGCCGATTTGACCAGCATCATCTTCAACGCATTGTCGAGCCGCATCACCGAGCCCGGCTTGAAGCCCATCTTGCTCGGCGGTTCGCCCGCCGAATGCTTGGTCACCTTGATCGGTGAATCGAGCTGGACCTCGCCGGCGGCAATCGCCCGGAAGGTGACATAGGCGGTCATCAGCTTGCTCAGCGAAGCGGGATACCAGCGCTTGAATGCGTCCTGGTGCTGCAGAACCTTGCCGCTGTTGAGGTCGAACAGGATCACCGGATTGGCCAAAGCTGGCCCAGCCAGCATGGGTAGCGCCAAGCCGCCCGTTAGCAGTAATTTGAGGATATGGCTGTGCCGCATCATGGAATCCGAAATCGCCTCTTGCCGTAGTCGCCCCTGGCTCCGTAAGATTTCGTTACGCGATGGCCAGCATGACCTGATCCGGCCCTCAATTTCCGGATCACATTGTCTGGGGTGCTATTTACCCTATGTGACGCCAAGATGGCAAAGTGCCAAGATGGCAACAAGCATGGCAATCACAATTGCAATCAAGCAGGCCAGATCGTCTGCTCCAACAGCGAGATGGAACCATTATGCCGATTCTCAACCGCGCCGCCGAGATGCAGGATGAAGTTGCCGGCTGGCGACGCCATCTGCACCAGACGCCAGAACTGAATTTCGATGTCTTCAAGACCGCCGCCTTCGTCACCGAGAAGCTGAAGGAATTCGGCTGCGACGACGTGGTGACGGGCCTCGGCAAGACCGGCGTGGTCGGCATCATCCATGGCCGCAAGGGGCAAGGCGCGACCATCGGCTTGCGCGCCGACATGGACGCGCTGCCTATCAACGAGATCACCGGCAAGCCCTATGCCTCGACCATTCCCGGCAAAATGCATGCCTGCGGCCATGACGGCCATACGGCGATGCTTTTGGGCGCCGCCAAATATCTGACCGAAACGCGCAATTTCGCCGGCTCGGTCGCGGTTATCTTCCAGCCGGCGGAAGAGGGCGGCGGCGGCGGCAACGAGATGGTCAAGGACGGCATGATGGAGCGTTTCGATATTTCGCGAGTCTTTGGCATGCACAACATGCCGGGCCTGCCGGTGGGCCAGTTCGCCATCCGGCCGGGCCCGATCATGGCGGCGACCGCCGAGTTCACCATCACCGTGAAGGGCCGCGGCGGCCATGCGGCGATGCCGCACGGCACGATCGACCCGATCGTCATCACCAGCCAGTTGGTCGGCGCCCTTCAGACGGTCGCTTCGCGCAGCACCGATCCGGTCGAGGCGGTGGTGGTTTCGGTGACGAAGTTCCACGCCGGCGACGCCTACAACGTCATTCCCGAGACCGCCGAGATTGCCGGCACGGTGCGCACACTGAAGAAAGAGATCGCCAAGAAGTCGGAAGAGCGCATCCGCACCATCTGCGAAGGAATAGCCACCGCCTTCGGCGCGACGATCACTGTCGACTATGACGCCAACTATCCCGTGACCTTCAATCATCCGGAAGAAACGGTCTTTGCCGGCGATGTCGCGGCACATGTCGCCGGCGACACCCAGGTCCACCGCGCCATCCAGCCGGTGATGGGCGGCGAAGACTTCTCCTACATGCTGGAAGCCCGCCCTGGCGCCTTCATCTTCATCGGCAATGGCGAGACCGCCGGCCTCCACCATCCGGCCTACGACTTCAACGACGAAGTCATCCCGCACGGCATGAGCTACTGGGTGAAACTGGCCGAAACGGCGCTCGCAGCCTGACATATGCCGCCGAAAGGCCGGCCGATTAGCCTTCGGCCGGCCTTTTCATTGCCTTCGGCGAGCCTCTTGGCGAAACGATCCGAAGCGGCTATGTGTCGGGCCGCGTGGTCCCGTAGCTCAGTAGGATAGAGCGGCAGATTCCTAATCTGTAGGTCACAGGTTCGATTCCTGTCGGGATCACCAGCAAGATCAAAGGCTTGGTGACTGAGATAGCCTGTCGGCATGTTGCAGCACTGATGGACTGGTTTTCGGTGATTTTCACGGACGCGACCAAGCAAGCAGCCTGACTTTAGTTCCATAGAAAAGTCCATCCCTGAGGTCTCAGGAGCGAGCTTTAAGCATCTACAGCCGCGAAGAGAATCGACCTCTTGCAAGTACAATTCCAGATCGAGCGATGGTTCCCAGTCGATCCGTTACGGTCTGAGTTCGGCGCCGCCAACTCAACCAAGCCGGCCGTATCCTAGCTGGCAACCAGGGGCACCGTGACGGTCGTGGCGTAATTTATCGGATACTGGTCGAAATACGGGAAAGCGATGACGAAGGCATAGCTGGCGGTCAGATGCGCCATCTTGAAACCGCCGCTGGCAGGGTCAGTCGCGATCGTCACAATGACGTTCTTCAGACCCAGGTTCACCAATTTCTGCGCGGCGATAGCCTGGATGTCGCTCTGCGAAAGCGTGTTGTTCAGCTGCAGCGCCCGGGAAGAGGTTTCCAGTGTATAGCGGACGGTCGACACGGCATTCATGGCCCAGCCGAAGGCGAAGATTCCGAACAAAAGCATCACCAGGAAAGGCGCGATCAAGGCGAATTCCAGCCCGGCTGCGCCGGAGCAGTCACGGCGCCACCTGGATCCGATCCTTTCAGCGGACACGGATAACCTGCTGATGACTGATCGCGCGCGGGTCCGGGAAGACACCGAAGTTAAACGGGGGCACCCAGGTGCCCGTCGCCGTTATCTGGACGAAGATTTTCTTTCCGCCGCAGATGGTGGTCTCATCCACGACCGTGGCGCCGCACAAATAGGAGCGGACCAGCACGACCGCGGCGTCCTCGGGCTTGTCGTTCCAGCTCGAAAGCGCGACCGCCTGCGTCCCGGTGTCATTGGACGCGCCGGCCATCACGAGATTGGCCGCGGTTTTGACGCCCGCGCGCATCTGCAGGTAACTCGTCACGTAGGACCAGCCATCGGCGATGCCGAGGCAGACCAAGCACAGGACGGGCAGCAACATGGCAAACTCCACGGCGGCTATCCCGGATTTGTCCCGGACAATGCGCAAGGTCCGCCCACCCATCCCGCTACTCGACAAGCTGAACGGACAGTGCCGCCGGAATGTCGTCCATCCCGAGGCCTTTGCAGTTCTGCTTTATCGTCGTACTGCCTGACCACTGGATGGTGTCGGCGACGACCTGAGTGCAGCCACCGTTCCCCGAGAAGTTGCCAAGGTAGTTGACCTGCTGCCTGGGAAAATAGATGGCGCCGGTCAAAAGCGAGTCCGCTGTGCCGTTGAAGGTGCTCTGTGCCGCAGTCCCGGTCCTGTCGCCGTAGAACAGCACGCCGGAATAGGCTCCGGAGGTAGGCGCGCTCAGCGTCACCTTGGCGTTGCCGTTCATGCTGACGGTGTTGCTGCCTGCCATGAAGATGGTTACCCCGCTGCCGGCGACGACCGCGTTGGCGTTGACCTTCATACCGCCCTGCACGACGTAGACGCCGGGCTGCAGGGTGACGTTGCCGCTGAGGCTCATGCCGCTACAGTAGGTGCCAGGCTGGAGTGTTTGCGACGTCTTGTTGCCGTTGACATTCTTGCAAGGGTTGCCGGCTGTCGGCGTCGCCAAGCCGGAGAAAGGATCGGCTGCCGGCAAGGCTCGGGTGATGTTGGACTTGCAGACTGTGGTCGCTGGATTGTTCAGCACCATGCCGCCGACCGTGATCAGGCAGTCGGCCTTGAGCACCGCCGAGCCCTGCGTCTTTATGGCGTCCGAGGCAATCGAGTCCGACATGACCGAACAGCCGGTGAGGTTGACGGTGGTGTTACCGGAAAAGAGCGCAGCCTGGGAGGCCGACGGACTGAGCGCCAGCACGCAAGCTTTGGAGGCGTCATTGATCAGCGCCACCGCCCTTGCCTGTTCGGCAACGGGCGCCTGGTTGAAAATCGCCGTGAAGTAGCGGTCGAGGTTCTGCTTGACGATGACCTCCACTGCCTTCTTCGCGGTGTTCGGGCCGGACAATGGCGGCGTGTTGACCTGGATCGTGCCCGGCGTGGCAAAATTGTTCGAGGTCGCGGACTGCGTGGCGGCGGCGATGATGGTCGGGTTATCGGAACCCGCGACTTTCTCGAGCGCGCCGGCATAGGCCGCGGCATCGGCAACGGCCTGCAGCTTGAGGCTGCTGTAATACCAGAAGGATGTCTCCACACCGAGGCCGGCGCCGCCAACCACGACCGGCAAGGTGAAGGCAACGATGACGGCAACGTTACCGTTCGTGGCGCGCCTTAGGCGGCTCAAAGCAAACCAAATCCGGGTGAACGCGTTGGATGCCATATGTATTAGAAACCACGAATAGATAAACGAATGTCTAAAAACTCCATTCCGATTCGACGTAGTCGAACGGGCTAGTCTAGGCGCAAGTTGCAGCGACCGCGCAACATCCTGTCGGAGGTTCCGCCCCAATCGACGAATGCGAAATATGCCGCTATCCCGAACTTTGTTGTCGACCAAGTGACATTTAAATGCCCCCTCTGCGAAGAAGCTATCGAGAAGACAGGGGACACCGCGCTGCCCGGTAAGGGGAAAGATCGGCTCACGCCGCCTCAGGAACTTTGTGCAATCCGTCCGGGGCTGGCTCTGAGGGCCACACACGCCCGAAACCAACCACTCCAGCCACGATCAGTCCGTGAGGCGCCCACGAAACAACGTGGTGCCGTCGGTCAGCTGCGACCTGGAGATATCCCGGAACCCAGCCCCGGCCATCCACCCGCGATACTGACCTTCCGTGTACGATTCGCCTGCGCGGTAAAGGTTCAGGAAGGTGAGATTGAGAAAGACACCCTCAGGCGGGCCGAGACGGTCGTCATCGACGACACCCCACCCCGCAATTGCGATCTCGCCTCCTTGGGTGAGGCAACGCGCCGCGTTCAGGATCGAACTGCGCGCCTGGTCCGGCGGCAGGACCTGGACGACAGCCTTCAGGATTGCCAAGTCATGCCGGCCGGTCGATGGAGCGACCGTTATGTCGCCTTCTTCGACAACCACATCGCCGGCACCGTATTCCGACAGGATCGCTGGTGCGACCGCTGCGACCGTCGGGAGTTCCATCAAAGTCGCCGCAATATGCGGCCATCGCTCGCGAAGTCCGACCAGAATGGTCCCGGCGCCGCCGCCGATGTCGATCACCGAACGGACCGCCGAGAGGTCCAGCTCACGGGCCAGATTCCGGCCGAAAATCACCCCTCCCGGTGCGAGCATGCGGCTGAAGGCCGCTGCGGATTCTGGCCCCGCTTCAGAAAAGTCATGCAGCGCGGCCGGCCGGTTCTGCCGCAGCGACTCTGCGGTCAAAAGGTCGGCTCCCCAGAGTTCGCGCAGCAGCACATGATCGCCGCCGCGATAGGTCGGCTTGGACGCGTCGAGAAACTTCGACGCTTCGGCTCCGTTGCGAAACTGACCATCCTTGACGTCGAGGAGACCGATGCTGGCGAGCGCGTAGAGGAGCCGCGACAGACGAGCGGGCTCGACTTTGAGCGCTGCCCCAAGGCTGTCGGCAGTCGCAGCATCGCCGCCGAGCCGGGTGAAGATGCCAAGGTCCAGCCCGGCACGAAGCGCCAAGGCGGGGGGCACCCCTGCGATCAGCTTGTCGATCCGATCGGAATCCACCATGTCATATCCCGTTGTGCGATCCAGGATCGACTTTGAACAGATCGGCCAACCTCGTCAAATCAGTTCGCCAGCGCGCCGCTCTCCGCGTCGAGCAGGTTCAGCTTGGCGGTATCGGGTTCGACGTAAAGCGTATCTCCGGCGCCAGCGCTGATCCTACCAGCGCCCGCGACCGTTGTGCGCCGGCCCGGCATACCTCAAAAATCCGGCTGTGATAATGGCTGGTCGCGCCTTCGGACGCTACGCAGGCAAGGCCAGCAGCGCCAGTCCGGCCAGCGCCGAGCCGGCCAATGTCGGCAGCATGCCGATCCTCAGTTTCAGCATGGCGACCATAGCGGCTGCCGCCAGCAGCGCGGCACGCCAATCCAGCGACGACAGCACCGGCACCTCCATGCCCAGGCCAACGCGGTGCACCGCGCCGAAGACGACATGCAGTGCGAACCACAGCGCAAGGTTCATCACCACGCCGACGACAGCCGCCGTGATCGCACTCAGCGCCGCCGACAGTGCCTTGTTGCCGCGCAGCGCTTCGATGTAGGGGGCACCGAGAAAGATCCAGAAGAAGCACGGCACGAACGTCACCCAGAGCGTCAGCAATGCGCCGAGCGATCCGGCGACAAGCGGTCCCATCGCACCGGCGTGCCGGTAGGCGGCGACGAAGCCGACGAATTGCAGCACCAGGATCAATGGTCCCGGCGTCGTCTCGGCCAGGCCAAGCCCATCGACCATTTCACCCGGCGCCAGCCAGCCGAACGACGTCACCGCTGCCTGCGCGACATAGGAGAGTGCGGCGTAGGCGCCGCCGAATGTGACCACCGCCATCAGGCTGAAGAAGCCGCCAAGCTGTGCCCAAACACTGGCAGGGCCGGTCAGCGCCAGGATCAGTACGACCGGCCCGAGCCAGATCGGCACCCAGATCGCGATGGTGCGCGGCGCGTGCCATTTCGTCGGCTTGGTGTGAGCGAGTTCGCCGCGTTCGAACATGACGTCGACGGCGCCCCTGACATCGGGCAAATTGTCCTTGCCGCGTGCGGCTCCGGAAAAACGCGCCGGTGCCAGGCGGTTGCCGATCCAGCCGGTCAGCCCTGCAACCAGGATGATCAGCGGAAACGGCAGCCTGATGACATAAATGGCAAGGAACGCGGCCACCGCGATCGCCATCATCACCCGGTTCTTGAGCGCCCGTTTCCCGATGCGGAGGACCGCCTCCACGACGACGGCCAGCACCGCCGCCTTGATGCCGAAAAACAGCGCCTCGATGACGGGCGCATCATTGTAAAGCACGTAGAAGATGCTGAGGCCCAGCATGACAAACGCACCGGGCAGCACGAACAGGATGCCGGCAACGAGGCCGCCGGCGGTCCGGTGCAGCAGCCAGCCGATATAGATGGCGAGCTGCTGTGCCTCGGGGCCTGGCAGAAGCATGCAGTAGTTGAGCGCATGCAGGAACCGCTGCTCGCCGATCCAGCGGCGATCCTCGACCAATTCCTTGTGCATCAGCGCGATCTGTCCGGCCGGCCCGCCGAAGGAGAGCAGGCCGATCCTTGCCCACAGTTTCGCGGCTTGGCGGAAGGTCGGGACGATCGGAGCCTCGGTAGCCTGTGCATCGTCGTCCGCGGCAAGGGCGCTCATGGCGCTTTGCCCGCGCTGGGCCAATTGTGGGTTTCGTCAGTGGCATCGCGGCACCATCTGAAGAACGCATCGTAGAGCAGCATGCCGGCATCAAGCTGTTCGAGATCGTCGCGGAACATGCGCGACAGCCCGAGCGATGCAGCGAGGAACCCGGCCGCCTGCGGTACGAGATCGAGGCGCGCCGTATCGGCTGCACGCACGATCAGCGCAAGGCGATCGAGCGCTTCGGACCGCAACCCGAACTCTTCGATCATCGTGTCGAAGGTGCAGCGCTCGCCGCGATGGCTCCAGAACACGTCGTCGATGTCGAAGGCAACCGCCCCAAACCGATCGGCGGCCGCCAGCACTTCAGACGGCTCGACAAACAGGAACACCGCCGAGGGATCGACGAAGCGGCGGATCAGCCAGGGACAGGCGATGCGGTCGACCTTGGGGCGGGCACGCGTCACCCAGACCGTGCGGCCCTTGTCGTCGCGGGGCGGTATCTTGTCGGCCTTGACCAGAAGTCCCTTGGCCGCCTGCCACGCCTCGAAGCCGCCTTCAAGGGATTCGGCAGCAATGCCCTCATGGCGCAGCCATGCGGCAACGCCTTGCGAAAGCTTCAGCCCCTTCTGGCAGATGACGACAGCATGAGCCCCCGTTAATTCGGCAGCCCAGCTCGAAACAGACTTGAAGTCGCGCCGGCACGAGGCCGGAAGCAGGCGCGGATCGGCGTCGTAGTCTTCGTCGATGCGGACATCGACAAGAACAGGCGCGTCGGACAGACCGACAAGGCGGGAAAGCTGCGCTACGGTGATTGCGGTTGTTGACGGCATGGCGTCCACCTCCAGAGTGAGAGTTTGGACGCGATCATTGGGCTGACGCCTCACGGGGTCGTCGCGAAGGAACCCCTTGCCACAATGCTGGATTGATCCTTCGTCTTTGTCAAGGAAAGAGCGGCGCCGGGGGACCGCGCCTACTGCGCCGTCCAGCCGCCATCCATCGGCAAAGTCGTGCCGGTAATCTGCCTGGCCGAGTCCGAGCACAGAAACAGCGTCAGCGCGGCGAGCTCCTCCACGGTGACGAATTGCTTCGTCGGCTGTGCCGCCAGGAGCACGTCGCGCTTGACCTGTTCCTCGGTCATGCCGCGCGCCTTCATCGTGTCGGGGATCTGCCTTTCGACCAGTGACGTCCAGACATAGCCGGGCGCGATGGCGTTGACGGTGATGCCGTCCTGCGCGACTTCCAGCGCTACCGTCTTGGTCAGACCCGCTATGCCGTGCTTGGCCGAGACGTAAGCCGACTTGAACGGCGAGGCGACCAGTGCATGCGCCGACGCGGTGTTGATGATGCGGCCCCATTTGCGCGCCTTCATGCCGGGCACCACGGCCTTGATCGCGTAAAAGGCGGCAAGCAGATTGATGCGGATGATGGCTTCCCACTTGTCGTCGGGAAACTCCTCGATTGGCGCGACATGCTGTATCCCGGCATTGTTGACCAGAATGTCGAGGCTGCCTAAGGCCTGCTCGGCTTCGCGCACCATGGCGGTCACCGCTGCGCCGTCCATCATGTTGGCGCCGGAGTAGCGGCACTGGACGCCGAAATCCTTCTCGATGCCGGCGCGCTCCTGTTCGATCGCCGCGGCTTCGCCAAGGCCGTTGATCGTGACGTTGGAGCCCTCGGCGGCAAGGGCGCGGGCAATGGCCAGGCCAATGCCGCTGGTCGATCCGGTGACGAGCGCATTCTTCGAAGAAAGGGAACCCATGGAGATCTCGCGACTGTTAGGAGGACTACAAAGGCACATAGTTTGTGCGCCGCAACATGACAATGCCATAACCATATGCCGGCGCCATCACAGCCCTAAAACGCGCTTTGCCGGCCTCGCCGAGCGCCGTCTCAAGGCTGACACGTCAAGGCTGGCACGGCAGTGTTATGGTGCGGCGCAACATAGTCGGCCGCGCATTCGCGCAGTCATTCCTGAAGCATCGATCCAACGAATCAGGGGGGCTGTAGCTTGAAATCGCCGATGTCGTGATGCGTGCCTATGCCATGCCGCTCACTAACCGTCCTTTCCGCCCGGCCCGTATCGCTTCTTCGACCGCGACGCCCTGAGCTATCCCGCAATCTCCAGTAGGGCCGATACCAGCAAGTGGCGTTCGTCGGCGGACAGCACGTCGGAATCGAAGAGGTTCATGCTGCGCAGCCCTTCGATGGCCAGAAAGCAGACCAGCAGCGTCTTGAGGTCCGGCGTCTCGCTCTTCAGCCGCTGCAGCAGCTGTGACTTGAAGGCTTTTATCGGCGTCAGGAAATCCGGATCCTCGGCGATCGCCGAGAATATCCACGAAGCCGTCGGCTTCGGCTCCTCACAATCATCCGCCGAGAGCCGGATATAGGTGGCGAGCAGGCTCTCGCCGCTGGCGCCGGCGACACGGCCCGATTCCAGCGCCAGCTCGAACGCGCGCAGGTAATTCTCCACCAGGCCCTGCATCAGTTTGGCCTTGGTCGGAAAGTTATATAACAGGCCGCCTTTCGACACGCCGGCGCGGCTGGCGACGGCGTCAAGCGACAGGCTGCCGGGACCGGTCTCGCGTGCGACATCGGCGGCGGCGGCGAGTATCTTGTCGCGCGAATTTGCCCTTTGGGTCTTCATCGATCCCTTCCCCCGCACCAGCCTAGGCGGAATTGACAAGACCGTCCAGACGGTACAGTAAGTTCGCCGTCATTTGTAATCGGGACCTGGCGTCGATAAGTGTCCCGCTATTCGGCTATTTTGCCGGACACCGGCCGAGGGGACAGTTCGTGAAGCGCTTCATCTCTATCACCGCAATTCTGCTTCTGCTCGCTCTGGTGTGCGTCGGCGTTGTCGGCTTCAACCTGTTCCGCGACAACGCTATCAAACAGTATTTCGCCACCATGAAGCCGCCGGCGACGACCGTATCGACGGTTGTCGTCAAGCCTTCCGACTGGACGCCGGGCGTCGAGGCGATCGGCACGGTACGCGCCGTGCGCGGTGTCGACCTTACCGTCGAGACCAGCGGCATCGTCAAGGACATCCTTTTCCATGCCAACCAGAAGGTGCCGGTCGATTCGGTCCTGCTGCAGCTCGACGATGCCGTCGAACGCGCGGATCTGGTCGCGGCCAAGGCGCAGTCCGTGTCCGACAAGACGGCGCTCGAACGCGCGCTGGAGCTGCAGCGGCGCGGCGTCGGAACGGATGCCACGCTCGACACCGCTCAAGCCGCTGCATCGGCCTCCGCCGCGCAGGTCAACAAGCTGCAGGCCGTGCTCGATCAGAAGCAGCTGACGGCGCCGTTCGCCGGCACCGTGGGCATCCCCAAGATCGACCTCGGCCAATATCTCTCGCCCGGCAACGCAGTGGTGACCTTGCAGGATCTGGACACCATGCGGGTCGATTTCTCGGTACCCGAACAGCAGCTGCCGCTGCTCAAGATAGGCCAGGCGGTGCGGCTCGGCCTCGGCGGCACCGGCGGCGGCGCCGACATGCCGTTTGCCGGCTCCATTCGCGGCATCGATCCCAAGATCGACGCTTCAAGCCGCCTGGTGTCCGTCCGCGGCGAGGTCGCCAACCCTGACGGCAAGCTGACGCCCGGCCAGTTCGTCCAGGTTCGCGTCGAGCTGCCGCAGGAGAAAAACATTCTGTCCTTGCCGCAGACGGCATTGACGTCGAGCCTCTATGGCGACTTCGTCTTCGTCGTCGTTCCGGCGAAGCCGGCGGAAGGCGCCCCAGCCGCGAAACCCGAGGAAAAGCCTGCCGCGGGGGCCGACGCAGCAAAGCCGGCGGCAGATGCAAAGCCGGCAGACGCGAAACCGGCTGCCGAAGACGCCGCGGCGAAGCCCGCGGACAAGCCGGCTGTCGACCCCGCGAAGCCCGCGGCAGAACCGGAAAAGCCGGCGCTCGTGCTGTCGCAGGTGTTCGTGAAGCCCGGCCGCCGCAACGACGGCATGGTCGAGATCATCGAGGGCATCAAGACCGGTGACGAGGTCGTCACCGCCGGTCAGAACCGTCTCTTCAACGGCATGTCCGTCGCTGTCGACAACACCATTGACCCCAGCAAGTCGGCTAACCAGCAGGCTCAGCAATGAACTTTTCCGACATCTTCATTCGCCGGCCGGTCCTCTCCACCGTCCTCGCCTGCATGATCCTGCTCCTGGGTTTCCAGGGCATCTTCAACCTGTCGATCCGGCAGTATCCCAAGGTTGACGAGACGGCGATCACCATCACCACCGCCTATCCCGGCGCCAGCGCCGACCTGATCCAGGGCTTTATCTCCGCCCCGATCGCGCGGGCCGTCGCCTCGACCGAGAACATCGACTACGTCACCTCGTCCAGCCGGCCGTCTTCGAGCACTGTGGTCGTCCAGATGAAGCTCGGCTCCAATCCGGATGTCGCGCTCACCGAGGTCCTGTCGAAGGTGCAGGGCGTACGCGGCACCTTGCCGGATGCATCCAAGGACCCGGTCATCGTCAAGGGCACCGGCCAAGAGTTCGCGATGATGTACATCTCGATGCAGAATCCGAACATGAGCAAGGAGCAGCTCACCGAATATATCGAGCGCGTCGTGCGGCCCCGCATGTCGACGGTCGAAGGTGTCGCCGACGTGCAGATCTTCGGCGCCGAGGAATATTCGATGCGGGTCTGGATCGACCCGGTCAAGCTTGCTGCGCGTGGCGTCACCGCCGCCGAAGTGCTGGCGGCGATCAACAACTCCAACTTCCTGTCGGCGCCCGGCAACACCGAGAACGAATATGTCGTCTCCTCGATCACGGTTCGCTCGACGCTGCAGACGCCTGAGGCCTTTGCCGAGCTTCCGCTGCGCTCGACGGACGGCCAGGTGGTGCGCTTGCGCGACGTGGCGCGAGTCGAGCTTGCCGCCGAGAGCACCGACACGAGGGTGAGCTTCAATGGCAAGCCCGGCACCTTCCTCGCCATCTTCCCGACGCCGGCCGCCAACCCGCTGACAACGGCGGAGGCGATCCACAAGATCGTGCCTTTGATTCAAGAGACGCTGCCGAAAGGCATGACCATCGAAATCGTCTACGATTCCACCGAACAGATCAGCGCCTCGATCGATGAAGTGTTCAAGACCATCGCCGAAGCCGTCGCCATCGTCGTCGTGGTCATCCTGTTGTTCCTCGGCTCATTCCGCTCGGTGATGATGCCGATCGTGACCATCCCGCTGTCGCTGGTCGGCGTCTGCTTTCTTTTGTTTGCGGTCGGCTATTCGATCAACCTTCTGTCGCTGCTGGCCATGGTGCTGGCCATCGGCCTTGTCGTCGACGACGCTATCGTGGTGGTGGAGAACATTCATCGCCACATGGAGGAGGACCACATGTCGCCGATGCAGGCGGCCTTCAACGGCATGCGCGAGATTTTCTCCGCCATCGTGGCCATGACCATCACGCTCGCCGCCGTGTTCGCGCCGCTGGCCTTCACCGGCGGCCTGACCGGCGCGCTGTTCCGCGAGTTCGCGGTGACGCTCGCCGGTTCGGTGGTGCTGTCCGGCCTCATAGCCGTCACCATCACGCCGATGATGGCGGCGCGTCTGCTCAAGGCGGGATCGCACAGTCGCTTCCAGCGCGTCGTCGACGGAACCTTCAGCCGTGTCGAGCATGTCTATGAGCGGGCGGTCACCGCCTCCTTGAGAAATCGACCGGTGACACTGCTGATGGTCGTGGCGCTGGTTGCGCTCACCGGCTTCATGTTCACCAAGACCTCGAGCGAACTGGCGCCGGAAGAGGACCAGGGCTTCCTGTTGTCGATCGTGACGGCACCGCGCTACGCGACCTCGGACTACACCGAGACCTACGTCAACCAGATCCTCGGCCTGGTGAAGGACATTCCCGAAACCAGGGCGCAATTCTCTGCCGTTGCCTTTGGCGGCGCCACCAACGGCGCCTTTGTCGGCTTCGCCTTCAAGGATTGGGCCGAGCGCCAGCGCAACTCAAAGGAGCTTCAAGCCGATATCCAGGGACGCCTCGGCAAGGTGGCCGGCGTCGAGGCCTTCGTCTTCGCGCCGCCGACGCTGCCGGGCTCCGGCGGCGGCCTGCCGATCTCCATGGTGGTGCGCTCGACCGGTGGTTCCGCCGAGGTCTACGAGGCGGCCGAGCAGATTAAGAACAAGGCGCAGGCCTCCGGCCGCTTCATCGTCGTGCAAAACTCGATGTCCTTTGACGCTCCGCAGGTGACGGTGACCATCGACCGCGACCGCGCGGCGGCTCTCAACCTGCCGATCGCCGACATCGGCCAGACGCTGACGCTGCTGGTCGGCGGCGCCGAAGTGGCTCAGTTCGACCGCGACTCCAACAGCTACGACATCATCCCGCAGGTGCCGAAGGAATTCCGCGACAATCCCGAGAAGCTCGGCGAATATTTCGTGCGTAGCGTGACCGGCGAAATGGTGCCGCTTTCAGCGGTAGTGAAGATTTCGACCAACGCCGCGCCGGCCGCGATCGAGCAGTTCAACCAGCTGAACTCGGCGACGATATCAGCGCTGCCGCTTCCCGGCGTCACCACGGGCGACGGGCTGCAGACCCTGGAGAACCTTGCCAAGGAGAGCCTGCCCGATACCTTCTTCATCGATTATTCCGGCCAGTCCCGGCAGGAGAAGGAGCAGGGCAACACGATCCTTATCGCGTTCGCAGCCGCCGTAATCGTCATCTATCTGGTGCTGGCGGCGCAGTTCGAAAGCTTCCGCGACCCGCTGATCATCATGATGGCGGTGCCACTGTCGATCTTTGGCGCCATCGTGCCGCTCAATCTGGGGCTTGGAACGCTCAATATCTACACGCAGGTCGGCCTGATCACACTGATAGGTCTGATCACCAAGCATGGCATTCTTCTGGTCGAGTTCGCCAACCAGCAGCGCGAGCTGCATGGCATGAGGCGGCGCGATGCGATCGTCGCCTCGGCCAAGGTGCGCTTGCGGCCGATCCTGATGACGACAGCGGCGATGGCGCTCGGCGTCGTGCCGCTGATCGTGTCCAGTGGTGCTGGTGCGGCGGCGCGCTATTCGATGGGCCTCGTGATCTTCACCGGCATCCTGGTCGGAACCATGTTCACCCTGTTCGTGGTGCCGATGTTCTACACCTTCATCGCCAGCAAGGACCTGCCGCACCACGCCGAAAAGCCAGACCCGAAGCTGATGCCGGTGCACGCGGACTGAGCTGCGAACGGCGTTAGCGAACAAACGAAAAGAGGCCGGAAATTTCCGGCCTCTTTTTTGACTGGATTGATTTACCGCGAAGCTCTGATGGAGCTTCAGGCGGGAACTTGCGGTGCGGCATGACCTGGCCGGCTGCGCTGCACCATCGCTCCAAACGCAGTCTGCTACTTGACGATGACGATGCTGGTGTTGGTCGGGCCGAAGGTTTCGACCAACTGGTAGAAGTCGGCGGCATTGTCGGGATGCAGCCGCACGCAGCCATGCGACGCCGGCCGTCCCAGCCGCTTGATGGCGTTGGTCGCATGCACGGCGTAGCCGCCGCTGAAGAAGACCGAATGCGGCATCGGCGCGTTGTCGTATTTCTTCGAATGCCACATCTCGTGCATGCGGGTCGGCTTGAACGAGCCGGTCGGCGTGACATGCGCACTGTCGCCGGTCGAGACCTTCCAGGCGAAAGTCGGCCGGCCATCGACCAGCACTTCCATGGTCTGCTGCGACAGCGAAACACGCGCCACGATCTGGTTTGCCGCGGCATGGGCGGTGCTGTTGGCGGTGCCAAGCAGAAGCGCGGCGCCGCCGGCTGCGGCGGTGACGTTGATGAGTTTGGCGGAAATGGCTTTGTACATGATGGCTCCTCTTTGCCGGTCCTGCCGGCGTCAATTCGGTGGCCGCCTTATCCCCGCGCCATGTTTCAGACTGACTTCGCTGAGGCTCGTTTGTGTTTCGAATCTGTTTCCTCTGGTTAACAAGCAAGGTGGACAAGGGAAGCGTGCTCCGCCTTCGCTGCGCACTCCCGATCACGCACCGCGCCCCCAAACGAAAGTGCTGATGTCCTTATATGAAAGAAGATTGGCTTCGCTCGAAACCGACTTGCAACAAAGCGCGGCCTGGGCGGCATGATCTGGTTACAGGCTCGCGGCACAGTCATCCCAACGAGAACAGCCGGCGCCAACGAAAATGAGTATCAAATCAACCACCCTGTCCTGGCTCTTCAGGATAAGCATCGCCGCATTTGTCGTCGGCGGAATCGGCACAGTAGCCGGCACCCCGATGACGAAACTGGCGGTGATGAATTCGGGT
Organism: Mesorhizobium sp. M0001; assembly: GCF_040324255.1. Taxonomy (NCBI): domain Bacteria; kingdom Pseudomonadati; phylum Pseudomonadota; class Alphaproteobacteria; order Hyphomicrobiales; family Phyllobacteriaceae; genus Mesorhizobium; species Mesorhizobium sp. M0001. The sequence continues at coordinate 41,875 of NZ_JAMYVS010000002.1, read as the reverse complement.
GAGATTTCGACGCTGCATGCCGCGCTGTTCATAGCCTTGGTCTGGATTGTCTCCAGTCTGCGCATCAACCGTCTCAGGGCCCTCTGGCGGGTCGGCCTCGGGTTGAAGTGGATGCGCGGCCCCTCCGGCAACTTGCTGCCGAGAGGACCGAAGGCCCGCGTCGCAACGGGGGGCTCCGTGGGCGACGCGGGCACTTCGGGTTTATCCTGGAGCACCCGCGGTTCTGATTTTTGGGGACAACCGATGAAGACGAAATCTGCAGCCTCCGTGCTTTCGGTACTGCTCTATGCACAAGGCCTGCTCGGCTTTGCCGGTCTCGCCACGGTTCTTCTGAAGGACCGCGCGCATGCCGCCAGCGAAATCGTAGTCGCCAGCGAATTGCCGTCGGGACCATCGCTTCTGGTGGTGCGCTGACGCCTATGCATGGCGCCCAAGATTGCGCAGCTTTTTTGGGCGAGCCGAGGAACAATCCAGCCTCCCGACCCTCAGTCGGCGCGCTGCGTCGGCGGGTCGAACCGGTAGCCTGCGCCGCGTATAGTTGTGATGGTTTCGGTGTCGAGCTTGCGGCGCAGCCGCACGATGCGCGAATCGATCGAGCGATCGAAGGCATCGGCATTTTCGGCGGGCGCCGCCGCAATGATGTCGTCGCGCGTCAGCACCTTGCGCGGGCTGGCCAGAAACAGCCTGAGCAGCGCCACCTGGCCCGGCGACAGCTGTTCTTCCGTACCCGAACGGTGCATGACGATGGCCGACCGCAAATCGACGGTGGCATTTTCCAGCACGATCAGTTCCTGGGCGGACCTGCCGCGCCGCGTCAGCAGGCCGCCGATGCGCGCGGCAAGCTCCCTGACATTGAGCGGACTTTCGACGACATCTGCGGCGCCAAGCTCGAGCGCCAGCACCTTGTCGACCAGATCGGCCGGCCGGCAGATCAGGATGAAATCCGGCCCCGCCTTCCCGTCCGCGCTCTGGCCGCCGCCATAACGCCTGAGCAGGTCCCGCCCCTCCGCCTGGCTGAGGCTGTCGCCGACGATGACGATATCGATGCCTCCGGCCGAAAGCAGGGATTCAGCTTCCCAGGGCTGCCGCGCCTCGCGCACGTCATGGCCGCGCCGGTCGAGATGATCGGCAAGATCGCCGGCCACCACATCGGCGACGGAAACCAGCGCGATGACGGATCGTGCAGCCATGTTTTTCTTCCCGTTCCCCCGCAACCGGATATGAGTGCTGGACATCATGTTTATACCCAATCTACTTTCCGCTGAAAGCGGGAGCGAGGCCATAGTGCGGGCACGGATTGTCATCGTCGAGGACGAGCCCGATCTCCGGGACGCGGTCGCCGAGTATCTCGGCGCCAACGGCTACGATGTGACCCAGGCCGGAAGCGCGGCCGAGGCGCGCGCCTTGCTGGAGACGGAATCGTTTCATTTGGCCATTCTCGACATCGCCATGCCGGGCGAGGACGGACTGTCGCTCGGCCGCTGGCTGCGCTCGCAAATACCGGTCGGCATCATCTATGCCACGGCCGCCGGCACCGCACTCGACCGCATTGTCGGGCTGGAGCTTGGCGCCGACGACTACATCGTCAAGCCCTACGAGTTGCGTGAGGTGCTGGCTCGTGTGCGCAGCGTGCTGCGCCGCGTTCCGCAGCCGAGCCCGCCCCAGGCGGCGAAGACACAAGCCGATGGCGGCCGCCGCCTGACCTTCGGCCCGTTCCAGGCCGACCTCGACGGCAGGCTTGTCACCGGCGCCAACGGCGCCGTCATCGACATGGCCAAGAGCGAGTTCGATGTGCTGGAGGTTTTCCTGACCCGCGCCAACCGGCTGTTGACGCGATCGGCGATCTCCGAGGCGATTGGTTTTGTCGAGGATCCTGAATCGTCGCGCGCCGTCGACATTCGCATCATGCGGCTGCGCAAGAAGATCGAAACCGATCCGGCCAATCCGAAATTTTTGCGCACAGTGCGCGGCGAAGGCTATATCTTCTCGCTGCCGACCGGTGACGGGCACTAGAGCAATTACAGGAAAAGTGTACGCGGTTTCCGCCCGGAATTGTGTGAAAACAAAGAGATAGAGGCTTCTCCGTTTCCGTGAAACGGTGAAGCGCTTTAGCAATTCCAGGAACAGTGCGTAGCGATTTTCCGTTCGGGATTGCATTGAAACATGGAGCGTTTCACCTTTTTCGTGAAATGCTCCATAGCTGCCTAATTCGACGGCCCTTTACTGATGGCTGACATGACCGCTGAACCAGCACCACGTATGGACCCGCAAGGCGCTCGCCAGAGCGCCGCGATGACGGCTGTGCGAGTCGTCCGCCGGTTGCGCGATGCCGGCGACTGGCAGCGCGAGATGGAAACCATCCTCGAAACGCTCTGCAGCGCCATGAATTGCCAGCGCGGCATCCTGTTCAGGCTGCGCGAATTGCCCGGCCAGGGCTTCGCCCAATCGGTCGCCGCCTACTGGATCGATCCTCGCTTCGGCGGCGAACTGGCTTCGCCGACGGTGATCATGCAGTCGATCGTCGATACCGATCCGCTGCTGGAGCGGATTGGAGAGGACGAGCGGCAAGGCAAAATCTTCGCCGGCCATACGCGCGATCTCGACGGGTTCCTCAGGGCCGATTTCGAAAAGCAGCACATCAAGTCGTTCCTGTCGGTATCGGTGTTCGCGCACGGTCATCTGTGGGGCACGTTCGCGGTCAATGACTGCCTAAACGAGCGCGAATGGACCGAAGAGGAAGAGGCGACGATGCACATCATCGCGCTCGCCATCGGCGACGCCATCGAGCACTCGCCGTCCGACGCCCATGCCAGCGAAGTCATCCGCCGCACCATGCTGCAGGCGTCGCTCGACGCCATCATCGTCATCGACGAGACCGGCTCGATCATCGAATTCAATCCGGCCGCCGAAAAGATGTTCGGCTATCAGCGCAGCGACATCCTCGGCAAGGACCTGCTCGATACCGTGGTGCCGGAATATTACCGCAAGGGCTATGTCTCGGGCGCCGAATACATGTCTGGCCGCGGCGCGCCGATGGTTGGCCAGCGGCTTGAGACCGTGACACAGAATGCGGCCGGCGAGGTGTTTCCCATCGAATTGACGGCGACCGAGATGCGGGTGGCCGACCGTCAGCTCATCTTCGGTTCGATCCGCGATCTGCGCGATAAGCTGCGCGCCGAAGAAGAGATCAACCGCCAGCGCGAAAAACTGCACCAGAACGAGAAGATGGCGGCGATGGGTTCGCTGCTGGCCGGTGTTTCGCACGAGCTCAACAATCCGCTCGCCGTGGTCGTTGCTCAGTCGACGCTGCTGCATGAATTCGCCACCGACCCGCAGACCAAGGTTCGCGCCGAGAAAGTGCGCGCCGCTGCCGAGCGCTGCGGCCGCATCGTCAAAAGCTTCCTGTCGATGGTGCGCCTGCATCCGGCGGCGCAGGCCGAGACCGATCTCAACCAGGTGATCCGCGCGGCACTCGAAGTGACCGCCTATGGCGCACGCTCGAGCGGCATCATCATCGACACCGATTTCGCGCCCGGCCCGCTGCTGGCGATGGCCGATGCCGACCACGTCACGCAGGTGGCCGCCAATTTCCTGATCAACAGCCAACACGCTCTGGCCGGTATCGGCGGCGACCGCCTGATCAAGGTGCGGACATTCCGCAGCGATCGCGGCAACCCCGGGTTTTCGGTCGAGGACAACGGACCGGGCATTCCCGAGGCGATCCGCAGCCGCATCTTCGAATCCTATTTCACCACCAAGCCGGTCGGCGTCGGCACCGGCATCGGCCTGTCGATCTCGAAATCGATCGTCGAGCGCCACAACGGCAATATCTGGTTCGAGGAGGTGCTGCCGCGCGGCGCGCGCTTCGTCGTCCAGCTGCCGGTAATCACCGGCGGCGCGGCAGCAGCCGGCGACAGCCCGGCTCGTTCCAGCGGCTTGCGCCATGCGCTGATCATCGACGACGAACCCGACGTCGCCGGCTCCCTCTCCGACATCCTGGAACTGATGGGTATCAAGTCGCGGGTTGTGCCGGCCTGGACGTCGGCGGCGGCGACCTTGACCGGCCACATGCCGCCAGACATCGTCTTTTCCGACTTGCGCATGCCCGGCACCAGCGGCATTGCCATCTACCGCGAATTGCTCGCCGACAACCTGGCGCTGGCCAAACGCTTCGTGCTGGTCACCGGCGACCTGATCGGCGCCAAGGCCGAGATCGAAGCCTTGCCGGCGCCGCAGCGCCCGCAAATCCTGGAAAAGCCGTTCTCGACGCTGGACGTCCGCGGCGTACTCTCGGCAATAGCCGACCAGGTCGCCGCCGCCGGCTAAGTTTTCGAAGCACCCACGTAGGGTCTATCGAGATTCGGGTCAGGCCGAGTCGAGAATGGTGGTTCCCGAGAACCGGAGCGGAGCGTACTTGAAGTACGCGAGCACCGGAAGCGCAGGGAACCTCCATGCGCAGGCCGGCCTCACCCGAATCTCGATAGACCCTAAAAAAGAGGCTCCCGACCGAGGGAAGCGGCGGGAGCCAAGAACGAGCGCGGGAGGAAGCGCTCGGGAGGTTCAGAAAACGTTGGGTGTCGTGGTCAGCGGCGCTGCGTTGGCGATCATGCGGACGGCACGCGCCTTGTGCACGCCGGACTGGGCGGCGATGACGCGCAGGCACTCCGCGCTCTCGGCGCCCCAGGCCTGGCCCTGGCAGGCAAAATCGATTTCCGGCTCCGGCAGCCGGGCGGTCTTGATGGTGGTCAGCGCGCCCTGGACGACATTGGCCGGCGGGTTGAGCGAAGCGAAGGCCGGACCGGAAGCCGGTGTCAGGAACATGACGGCCAGAGCGCAGGCGCCCAGCATGGAGAACATCGCAACCGGATGGTCGCTGGCGCGCTGACGCAGTGCCGGTTTGGCGCGCCGTTCGTTGCTGGTGATCTCGATTTTCGTATGCATTGCTGCCCCCCTTCGTTTTCTTATGAAACGAACCTAAGCGCGCCTGGTAACGGGCGAATGATGCGCTTGGCTTGCCCGCGTAACAGGTTTGAAACAAGAAATTCGGGCATATCCGGACAGATCCGGTCATGTGCCGACGGCAAGATGCATTTGCGAAGCTGTTTCATGCGCGCAATCAAATGTTGACGACAGGCGGGCCGCGAACGCACCAAGCCCGCTTCCTGTCGGCCGCACTATGAACAAGCTCACACTGCGGATCGAATTTGCGGACGCCAGGTATTTTTCGTCTCGGAGCGGGCCGTGTTTGCAAGCTCGGCACGGCCAAATCCGCATGCCGGACAGCTATTTCACGACCCCGGTTAACGCCCGGATATTCCGGGATTTTCTGGCTTTCAGCCGGCCCTATTGTGCCGACTTGAAAAGTTGAGATTTCTACAAGCCATTGCATTTCAACGCAAAATATGGTTTTATTGAATGAGTATTCAATAAAAGAAGAGCTTTTTTATGAACCCGCATCTCCGTGACGTGGCGATCCCCAATGATTGGGACCGGCGGGGTCTGCCGGGCTGGAGTTATCACTCCGACGCGCTTCTCGAACTTGAGAAGGAATACGTCTTCCGCAACCATTGGCAGATCGCCGGCCATGTCTGCGACGTGCCGAATGCCGGCGACTATCTGACTATGGACGTGGTCGGCGAGCGGGCGCTCATCGTGCGCGGCAAGGACGGCGTCTTGCGCGCCTTCAACAACATGTGCCGGCATCGCGGCAGCCGCGTCGTCGCCGACAGCCAGGGCACCTGCAAGAACGCGCTGGTCTGCCCGTTCCATGGCTGGGTCTACAATCTCGACGGCACGCTGCGCGGCGCCGCCCGGCCGCGCTCCTTCCCCGAGCTCGACAAGACCGAATTCGGCCTGATGCCGCTCGACCTTGAGATATGGATGGGCTTCATCTTTGTCCGCTTTCGCAAGGGGGGCCCGCAGCCTTCGGTGGCCGAACTGTTGAAGCCGATCGAGGCCGAGATGGCCCACTACAATGCGGCCGAGATGGTGCCGTCCTGGGGCATCTGGACACAGAAAACGCCGGTCAACTGGAAGTCGGTGCGCGACGTCGACAATGAAGGCTACCACGTCGCCATGGCGCATCCGGCGCTGCAGGATCTCTACGGCTCGACCTATTTCGATGAGCCGTTCATCAACGGCGTGTCGCGCTCGTTTGCCACCTACAATCCGCATGCCGGCCGGCGCTGGAGCGTGCGCGAATACATCAAGCTCACGCCCGATGCCTCACACCTGCCGGAGCATCTGCGCAGGGCCTGGATCTATTACGGCATCTTCCCCAACAACGCGCTGTCGATCATGCCGGAATCGGTGCAGTTCTATCAGGAGTTCCCGCTGTCGACCGGCGAGACGCTGCTGCGCGGCGCCATCTACCGCTACCCCGACGAGACCCGGGAACAGGCGGCCGCCCGCTATCTCGCCTACCGCATCGACCGCGATACCATGAACGAGGACGTGCAGCTTTCCGTCTGGTCAAACGAGTCCATGATCTCGGAGGCCTTCGAGGGTTTTTATCTCTCCGACCTCGAATACGGTGTGCGCACCCACCACGACCATCTGCGCAAGCAGATCCCGGTGCTGGGCCTGGAGACGGCGCCGGAGGAGAAGGACATGTGGAACCTCAATGAGGCTATGCGCTCGCAGGTGTAGGGGCGGAACTGCCAGTCACCCCTGCCACACGCCCTCTTTGCGCAGATCATCCATGGTCCGCGAAATGCCTTCGCGCAGGATCGCCACCATGTCGTCGATCTGCTCTCGCGTGATGATCAGCGGCGGCGACATCACGCACATGTTGATCAGCGGCCGGACCAGGAGGCCGAGTTCGTGGCAATGCGCGTCGATGCGCTTGCCGACATCCTTGTCGAGCTGCAGCGGATCCTTGCTTTCGCGGTCGGCTACGCACTCGACGCAGCCCATCAGGCCCATGCCGCGGACTTCGCCAACCAGCGGCAGTTCCTCCAGCGTCTTCAACTGCGCCTGGAAATAGGGCGCGACATCGCGCGTGTGGGCCAGCACGCTGTCTTCCAGGATATCCAGGTTCTTCAGCGCCACCGCGCAGCCGATGGGATGACTGGTATAGGTCAGGCCATGGCCGAACATCGCATCGGGATGGTTGGAACGGCGCATTTCCTGAAGCAGCCGCTCCGAGATGATGACGCCGCCAAGCGGGAAATAGCCTGATGTAACGCCCTTGGCGAAGGTGATCATGTCGGGGTCGATGCCGAAGCCATCGCCGGAGGCAAAGACATGGCCGAGCCGCCCGAAGCCGGTCACCACCTCATCGGAGATATAGAGGATATCGTTGTCCCTGCAGATTTCGCGAATGCGCTTGAGATAGCCATCCGGCGGCACCACGACGCCGCCGGATGCCTGCACCGGTTCGCCGACGAAAGCACCGATCTTCTCTGCGCCGACGCGGGCGACCGCATCGCGAAACTGATCGACCAGGAAATCGCAGAAGGCGGCGATGTCAATGCCTTTCGGCCGCCGGAACGGGTCTGGCGAGGACAGTTTGACGACCAGATCGTCGGCGCCGTCCATCCAGTCGCGGTCGCGCGGCCGGCCGTTGAGCGAGGCCGACAGATAGGTCGAGCCGTGATAGGCGCCGCCGCGGCTGAGGATCAGCTTCTTTTCCGGCCGCCCGCGCACATTGTTGTAGAACTGCATGAAGCGCAGTGCCGTCTCGACAGCCGACGATCCGCCGGTGGTGAAGAAGGTATGGCTGAGATCGCCCGGCGCATGATCGGCGAGGCGCTTGGCGAGCTCGGCCGACGGCGCATTCATCGTATACCAGGGCGTGTTGTAGGACAGCATCATCGCCTGGTCGTACATCGCCCTGGCCAGCTCCTCGCGGCGGTGGCCGACATTGATGCACCACATGCCGGCCGGCCCGTCGATCAGTCGCTTGCCTGTTACATCGGTGATGTAGATGCCATCGCCCTCGCCAATCAGCGCACGCGCTTCATTGCCGACCGAGCCGGCATAAGGCCAGGGCTGGATGAGATGGCGCTTGGCCAGCTCGACCGCATCGCCACCGTCAGCCATTTCCATCGCTCTTAGGTCTCTTGCAGCCGCCATCATTGCCTCGCATCGTCTGAGCGTAATTTCACCGGACAGAAAGCGAAGCGCCAAGGGCAGGAAAGCCGGCCTTCTTCACTTAATTTTGAATGTCCGTTCAATCAATATTACAGAAATAGCGCTTGATTTCAATGCACGGATGGGCTCATGATGAAAGAAAGCCGGCAAGCTTGGAGCGCAACCAGCAAAGCGCGCTCCGCAAAAATTGGGAACAGGCAGCCGGCCCGGTCAATGGGAGCATCATGGCGGAACAGTTCGAGCCAGCAACCGAGATCACGCCCGGGTCGCTGCAATGACGGTAGCTGCCGAAGGGGTGCCCACGCGACGCATGACGCGAGCAAGGCGAAACGCCCTTCTGCAGTCCGAATCAGTCCAGGGCCTTGCCCTGATCAGCCCGACCTTGGTCTACGCTTTGATCCTGCTGCTGGTGCCGATCCTGGTGGTCTTCGCCCACTCCTTCTGGACGCAGAACTACCTCACCATCGACCATACATTCACGCTGGAGAATTATCGCATCGCGCTGACCGAGCCGATCTACCGCGATCTTCTGTGGCGCTCGCTCTACATTTCGCTGACGGTGAGCTTTTTCACCGTCATCCTCGCCTATCCGATCGCCTATTTCATCTCGTTCCATGGCGGTCGCCACAAGAGCCTGTGGCTGTTCCTGATTACCATCCCGTTCTGGACCAGCTATCTCCTGCGCGTGATGTCATGGAAAGTCATCCTCGGCTATAATGGCGTGCTGAATTCCGGCCTGATGGGCCTCGGCATCATCGACGAACCATCGACCGCGCTACTCTACAATTCCAGCGCCGTCATCATCACGCTCACACACGCCTGGGCGGCCTTCGCCATCCTGCCGATCTTCGTTTCGCTCGAGAAGGTCGACCGCACCTTGGTCGAGGCTGCCACCGATCTTGGCGACGGCCCGCTGCGCTCCTTCCTGCGCGTGACGCTGCCGCTGTCGGCGCCGGGCGTCATCTCGGCCGCTCTCATCGTCATGATCCCCACCGTCGGCGACTACGTCACCCCAAGGCTGGTCGGCGGCAAGGATGGCGTGATGATCGCCAATGCCATCGAGTCGCAGTTCCATAAGGCCTCCAACTGGCCACTCGGCGCGGCATTGTCCGTGACCACCATGCTGGTCGTGACGCTGATGGCGGGCGCCACCGTGCTCATCATCCGCGCGCTGCAGAGGCTGGCGCGATGACGGCGAGGCGGCGCCTTTTTCCCGGCGGCTGGCTGTCCGCCTACGCCTTCCTCTACGTCGTCTTTCTCTATCTGCCGGTGATCTTCCTGCCGATCTTCTCGATCAACACCGCGCCGACGCCAAAATTTCCTCTCACCGGCTATACGCTGAAATGGTACCAAGACCTGCCGAAGACGCCGGCGCTGCTTGACGCCGCCTGGAACAGCCTGATCGTCGGTATCTCGGCATCGGTGCTGGCGACGCTGCTCGGCATCCTCGCCGCCCGCTCGATCACCCGCTACCGCTATCCCGGCCGCCGCACAATCAATGGCCTGATCATGGCGCCGCTGGTGCTGCCGGAAATAATCCTCGCCATCTCCATGCTGCTGGTCATGCTGCAACTGGGCTTAAGCCTTTCGCTGTTCACCGTCGTACTCGGCCATGTCCTGATCTGCATTCCCTATTCGATGACGGTGCTGACCGCCGGTTTCGAGGGCTTCGACCGCGGCCTCGAAGAAGCCTCCGCCGATCTCGGCGAGAGTGCCTTCGGCACCTTCCGGCGGGTGACGCTGCCGATGGTGGCGCCGGCGATCATTTCCAGCCTCCTGGTCTGCTTCACCATCTCGCTCGACGAGTTCGTCATCGCTTTCTTCCTGACCGGCACCGAGACGACGCTGCCGATCTATATCTGGGGCCAGTTGCGCTTTGCCGCCAAGCTGCCGGGTGTGTTGGCGCTGGGCACGCTGCTGCTGGTTGCCTCTTTCGTTTTGATGACCGTTGCCGAGATCCTGCGCCGCCATGCGGCCAGACGCACCCAGAGCGAGGGAGGCCTCTATGCCTGAGCAGTCCCGGGCCGAACGGCCTCAGGATGAGCCATCCAAGCAAGATAAGTCCGAGCGGGCCCAATCTGATCGACCCCAAACCGACCGAGCAATGATCGAAATCCGCAGCGTTACCCGCAGCTATGGGGCGTTCAAGGCGCTCGACGACGCCTCGCTGACCATCAAGGAGGGCGAGTTCTTTTCGCTGCTCGGCCCTTCCGGCTGCGGCAAGACCACGCTGCTGCGCATGATTGCCGGTTTCGACAACCCGACCAGCGGCTCGATCTCGGTCGGCGGCCAGTCGATGGAAGGCATCCCCGCCAACCGCCGGCCGACCAACATGGTATTCCAGAGTTATGCCATCTTCCCGCATCTCAATGTCGAGCAGAATGTCGCCTATGGGCTGAAACGGCTCAGGCTGGGAGGAACGGAAGAAAAGCGCCGCGTCGAGGAAGCGCTGGCGCAGGTGTCGCTCACCGGCCTCGGCAAACGCCTCGCCACCGAGCTTTCCGGCGGCCAGCGCCAGCGCGTGGCGCTCGCCCGCGCCTTGGTGATGCGGCCCAAGGTGCTGCTGCTCGACGAGCCGCTGTCGGCTCTCGACAAGAAATTGCGCGAGCAGATGCAGCTCGAACTGCGCCGCCTGCAGCAGGCGGTCGGCATCACCTTCGTGCTGGTCACCCATGACCAGTATGAGGCGCTCGCTATGTCCGACCGCATCGCCGTAATGTTCGGCGGCAAGATCGCCCAGGTCGCCTCGCCCAAGGAAATCTACCAGCGGCCGGTCAACCGCCAGGTCGCCGATTTCCTCGGCGGCATGAATTTCGTAAAAGCGCAGATCGTCGAGGAGAGCAGCGCCTCGCTGGTCGTCGACACGCTGGGCTTCGGCCGGGTCAGGACCGACAAGCCGAAGGCCTTCATGCGCAATGGCGGCGGCACCACGCTGGGCATCAGGCCGGAGCGATTGCGCGTGCTGTGGGACAACGCGACGGCGAAATTCGAAGTGGCCGGCAAGGTGGTCGAACGCCACTATTTTGGCGAGATCACCCATCTCATCGTCGAGATACCCGGATTGGAAAAGCCACTGTCGGTCACCGAGACCAACGACTTCGGCGCCGACGATATCCCCGTCGGCACTTCGATCCGCCTCGGCTACGATCCGGAGGCCTTGGTGGCGATGGCGGACTGAGCATGATCCCGAAAAGTGGAAACCGGATTCGGAATAAGATCATGCTCCACTAAGAATTTTAAGTTCCGTCGCGATCTGTTTGGCTGCGATCCGCCCCATCACGATGGCGCCTTCGACATAGCCCGGGAATGACGGCGACAGTTCCGACGATGCGAAATGAACAGGATCTGCGCCGGCACGGATCGTGCGCTCGGCATCCCGTGCCGTCACATCGACAATAAGGTCGCTGTAGGCGCCGCCGCTCCAGCGGTCATCGATCCAGTCCCGCTGGCTGAAATCGATAATATCGGCCGCCTCCGGGCCAAGGGCATCAACGAGCCTTGCCGTGACCTCCGCACGCAGCGCCGCGTCCGCGAGCGGACGCCAACGCAACGCCAGTGGTCCGCCGACGAAGACGACCAGCGCGGCATGTTGCGCATCCTTGCTGGCGTCACAGGCGAACAGGCCCGGCAGGTCGCGCCACATCACCATGCCGCACAGGTCGCGCTCGCGCCAGAACGGCGTGGGATAGCGCACCAGGATCTTGATCACCGCACCGCTTTCCCAGACGCCGAGCGCCTTTGCGAGAGCCGGCGGCAGAGCGGGCGCGAAATCCAGCTTCGCGGCCGTCGCCGGCGGCAGCGCGACCAGCACTTTTCGCGCTTCGATGGCGCTGCTTGCCGAGACGGCACGAACCCCTTGCGGCCCGTGCTCGATGCGCGTAACCGGCTCGTTCAGCCAAACCCTGTCGCCGAGATCTCCCGCCATGTCCTCGGCCAGCGACTGCATGGTTTCGAGCAGCGAATATTGCAGCTCGGGCACCTCGTTGGTGATGCGGCGGTCATTGTCGATGAGGTACCACAGCGGCACCTTGTCCATCGCCAGGCACCACAGGCCTTCGATCATCGAGCGGAAAGCCGTCTTGGCGTCAGTGGGATCATGCTGGCGTTCGAGCCAGGCGGCAGCGCTCATGCCGGCGATCGAGGGATCGTCCGGCTCGATCGCATTCATCCGCTCGCGGATTGCCATCGCGCCATGATAGGACCGTTCGGCCTCTTCGACCGACAGCGATGGATGGGTGATGAAATCGCCATTCACATAGGTTTCGACGAAGGCCTTGCCACGGGACGCGGCCAGCGCCGTCACCTCCGGCATGTCTTCGCAGAAAAACTGGCCGCCGCTGTCGATGCGCTCGCCAAGCCCGTTGCGAATAGCCTCGACCCTGCCGCCGACGCGGTCGCGTGCTTCGAGCAGCACGACATCGATGCCGGCCTTTCTCAGCTCAAGCGCAGCCGACAGGCCGGTGAAACCGGCGCCGACGATGACGACATCGGTTCTTTCAATCCTGTCGCTCAATAGCCGGCCTTGATCTTCTCGAATTCCGTGACCATGCGCTGCTTGAGCTCAGGCGGCACCGGCTGCTGGAACAGCGTCCTGTCCAAGAACTTGTCGAGATTGTCGAAGCCACGGTCGCTCAGCACCTGATGGTCGATCGCGGCCATCCCGGCGCTGTTGCCGTGGCCGTAGCCGAAGGTCTTGACCAAGTAATCGGACACGGCATGCGCGTTGACCGCACTGAGGAAATCATAGGCCTGATCGAGCTTGCCCGGCGCATCCTTCATCAGCACATAGCCGCACACCCAGGTGGATATGCCTTCCCTGGTGTCGCGGTTCATGGCGATCGGCATGCCTTGGCCCTTGAGCGTCACGAAGGTCTCATTCCAGCCCCAGACGAGGTCGACCTCATTGCCGGTAAAGGCCTGGTTGAGGTCGGTGTCGTCGGTCCAGTAAAAGCGGATGTTCTTGTGGACGTCACGCAGGAAGGCGGACGCCTCCTGGAACTGCGCGTCGGTCATCTTGGTCCAGTCCTTGAGGCCGATGACCAGGCTGGCCAGCGCATAGGCGTCATCGACATTGTCGCCGATGGTGACGCGGCCCTTGAATTTGGGATCGGCGAAAATCTTCAGCGACTGCGCTTCCTCCGCGGTGACCTTGTCGGTGCGGTAGAGCAGCGAAGTGTTGCCCCAGTCGAACGGCATGAACCAGGCCTTGCCGTCGGCGGTGACGGCGAGATCCTTCATCGCCATGATGCCGGGATTGAGATCCTTCCAGCCGGCGATCCGCGAGGTGTCGAGCGGTTGCAGAATGCCGGCCGCGCGCCACTTGGTCACGCTTTGCGAGCAGGGGTGGGCGATGTCGGCCTTGAAGCCGGCGCGCATCTTCTGGAACGCTTCCTCCTCGTCGCCGAAGAAAGCAAAGGTCGGCTCGGCGCCGTATTTGGCGGTGTAGTCGGGGTGCAGCAACGGATCTTCATAGCCTGACCAGTCGAACACGACGAGGTCGCCGCCGCCTTCGGCATAAGCAAGCACGGCGCCAGCGCCGACTGTAAGAGCAGCGGCAAGGGCGAGGCGGCGAAGCATGGAATTCATGGCGCGAAACTCCTCATCGCGAAAAGCGGCCGGGCGACGTTACGGAATTTCAGCGGCCTTGGCGAGACCGTCTGCCCGGCGCACTGACAGGCAGACGGAGGAGGCCGGACAGAGCTTTAGTAGCCTGCCTTGATCTTCTCGAATTCGGCGATCATCTTGAGCTTGAGCGACGACGGCACGGGCGATTGGAACAGGGTCTTGTCGACGAATTTCTGCACGTCGTCATAGCCCTTTTCTTTCAGGATCGCCGGGTCGACGCCGGCCATGCCCTTGGCGTTGGCCTGGCCATAACCCCAGTCCTTGACCAGCACCTTGGCGGTCTCGGGATCGTTGATCGCGTTGAGGTAGTCATAGGCCTTGTCGACATTGCCGGGTGCGTCCTTGAACAGCACGTAGCCGCAGACCCAGGTCGAGATGCCTTCGTCCGTATCCTTCTTGGACTTGATCGGCACACCGGCAGCGACGGATTGTACCGTGGCATCGTTCCATGCCCAGGCGAGATCGACCTCGCCGCCGCTCAGCAACTGCACGACGTCGGTGGTATCGGTCCAGTAGGAGCGGACATTTTTGTGCACCTGACGCAGGAAGTCGGAAGCCTGCTTGAACTGGTTGTCCGTCATCTTGGTCCAGTCCTTAAGCCCGATGGCAAGGCTGGCCAGCGCATAGGCGTCGTCGACATTGTCGCCGATTGAGACCCGCCCCTTGAACTTGGGATCGGCGAAGGCCTTCAGCGACTGCACATCCTTCGCGTCGATCTTGTCGGAGTTGTAGGTGAGCTGGGTGTTGCCCCAGTCCCACGGCATGAACCAGGCCTTGCCGTCCGAAGTGGTGGCCAGATCCTTCATCGCCATGATGCCGGGATTGAGATCCTTCCAGCCGGTGATCTTCGAGGTGTCGAGCGGCTGCAGCAGCCCCGCCTCACGCCACTTTGTCACGCTCTGCGAGCAGGGATGGCCAAGATCGGCCTTGAAACCGGAGCGCACTTTCTCGAAGGCTTCGTCCTCGTCGCCGAAGAAGGCGAAGGTCGGCGAGTCGCCGTTCTTCTCGACATATTTGGGGTGGAAGCTCGGGTCCTCATAGCCGGACCAGTCGAACACGATCAGGTCCTTGTCGGCGGCGACCGCAATCGCCGCAGCCGAACCAGCCAGCGTCGCCGTCAGCGCCAATGTCAGTGTCAGGCGTCGGGTTATTCTTTTCATGCTGTTCCATCCTCTTTGTCATTGCATTGCCGACTCGACTGGCCGGCTTCTGGTTATCCGTAGTGCTTGGGAAAGGCGGCTGCGAGGAACGCGTTGGCCGCTTGCAGCGCGGTTTCGCGCGTGGTGTCTTCGGTTCCCATCATCAACCGCAGCCACAGGCCTTCCAACATGGCTGACAGCGCCAGCGCCATCACCTGCGGCTCATAGGCATAGCCGCCGCTCTGCTTGAGCGTCGCGCAGAGGTCGATGAAGACCTGCTGGTAATATGCGTCGCGGGAACTGCTCAGCGCCTGATAGACCGGCCGCGACTTGGCCTCGCCCCAGAAAGCGAGCCAAGCGGCGAGCTTGCGCTTGTTGCAGATCGAGCGGTCGAAGTCGGCCCAAACCAGAATCTGCAATTGGCGGGCTGGGTCATCACCGGCTTTCCGCAGGGCAGCACGCCAATGTGCCGAATACTCGTCATACATATACTGCAGGGTGGCGATCAGCAGCTTCTCTTTGCTCTCGAAATGAAAGTTGACGATGCCGCGCGACAGGCCGGCGCCATCGGCGACATCGGCCATCGTCGTCTCCGCGTAGCCGCGCTTGGCCAGCGAATCGATGGTCGCTTCGATCAGCTGCTGTTGCCTGACCTCCTTCGACGCCTTGCGGCCGCGTTTTTCCGGTTCGGTTTCTCCAGACGTGTCGGAGGATCGCTCTTCGCGCGCAGCTTTCATCGGTGCCGTCATGCTCCACATTGCCGGCTATCCCACGACAGCCGGCTTCCACCCGCGAAGATGAGTGGGACGGTGCTCGCCACTGTCAAGCACCTTCTTCATGGCCTCCCAGGTCTTGATGTTCTTGTCGATATAGGCCGCTCCGACCGCGGCTGCCGCCGTCTCGTAGAGCGGGCCTTTCAGCCTTTCCAGCTCGCCGCGCGCGACCTTGCGATACCAAGAATTGCGGTCTCTGACGGCGATCGGCAAAGCCGGCGCTGCGCATCGCTTGCGCATAGCGTGCCGGCGAGGCCATGGCGAAGGACAGGCCTTCGGCCGCGACATAGGCCTTCATCTCAGATGACGGCTCGCCGTCATGGCCGATCAGCCAGTCGGAGGCGGCAAAGACGCCGCCCGGTTTCAGCACGCGGAAGATTTCGGCAAACAGCGCGTCCTTGTCGGGCACATGCAAAAGCGCGTCCTTGGAGAACACAACATCGAAGGCGCCATCGGTGAAAGGCAGCGCTCCGGGCGGCGCCTGGACGAAGCTGGCGCGGTCTGAAAGCCCTCGTACAGCAGCCCGCTTTCTGGCCGCCTCGATCACCGGCCGCTCGATGTCGAAGCCGGTGGCATGAGCAGCACCGTGGCGCTCCACCAGATGCAGCGCGATGCCGCCGGAGCCGCAGCCGATGTCGAGGATCGTCTTGCCCCTGAGCGACAGCCCTTCGACCACCCGGTCGACCTCGTCTGGTCCGCCCGGCGACAGATAGCCCTCGCCCCACAGCGCCTCGAGGAAGCGGATCGCGGCGTCGTCATATTCCGGCTCGCCATCTGCCGTTTCGATCATCAGACCTTAAGTCCCGTCAGCCGAATTGCGCAGGTTCGAATGCCGGCAAAGCGTAGCGTATTAACAGGAAAACGCAATATCATTTGTTGAACATTCATTCAGAATGGCTGGACAGAATAGCCGCTGCCGTGCCAAATTCCGCGCATTCGGCGACAAATCACGCGAAAATGAAGGGTCGAGCACCATGAAGGCTGGGCGCGAATGAAAGCTTGGGATGCGATCGTCATCGGCGGCGGACACAACGGCCTGGTCAACGCCTGCTATTTGCAACGCGCCGGGCTCGACGTGCTGGTGGTGGAAAAGAACGACTGGGTCGGCGGCGCCGCCACCAGCCGCGAGCTGACGCCGGGCTTCCTCTACTCCAACTGCTCCTATGTCTGCTCGCTGTTTCGCCCCGAGATCATGCGCGACCTCGAACTGCCGCGTTTCGGCTTGCAGGTTATTTCCTATGAGGGCGGCGCCGTGTTCACCCGCGACGGCGACTACCTCGCCAACTACCGTGACCACGATGCGCACCGGCGCGAATTCGCCCGCTTCTCCAGGCGCGACGCGGAGGCCTATGACCGCTATTCGCGCGACGTGACGCGGCAGTGCCGTTTCATCCAGCCGCTGCTGATGCGCACCGCACCGGACCCGGCCAGTCTCAAGCCGCGCGACCTCGGAGAGCTTCTCTATCTCGGCAAGAAATTCGTCGGCCTGTCATCAGAAGAAATGGCGCTGACGCTGCGCTTCTGGACCATGTCGATCTCGGAATTCCTCGACGAATATTTTGAGACCGATGTCATCAAGGCGAACTTCGCTTTGTCCGGCATTATCGGTACCGCGCTCGGGCCGATGTCGCCCGGCACAGCCTACGTGCTGCTGCACCATTATATGGGTGAGGTCGACGGCTCGGTCGGCGCCTGGGGCTATGCGCGCGGCGGCATGGGCGCCGTCACCAAGGCGCTCGCCGCTTCCTTCAAGGCGTCCGGCGGCGCTATCCGCACCGGCGCCGAGGTCGACCATGTGCTGGTGAGCCGAGGCAAGGCCAAGGGCGTGGTGCTGGCCGGCGGCGAGGAGGTCTACGGCAAGCTCGTCGTCTCCAACGCCGACGTCAAACGCACATTCCTGAAACTGGTCGAGGAGAAGGAACTGCCCGACATTTTCCTGCGGCGGGTCAGGAACTTCAAGATCCGCGGCTCCTCCGGCAAGGTCAACATCGCGCTGGATTCTCTGCCGGAATTCCCGGCACTGCCGAAGGATTCACCCGTTTATCGCGGCGACATGCATTTCACCGATTCCATGGAGCGCATGGAGCGCGCCTATGACGACTGGAAGGTCGGTCGCTGGTCGGCCGACCCATTCCTCGACATGGTCATCCCAACGACGCTCGACCCGACCATGGCGCCGCCGGGCAAGCATTTCATGAGCTGCTTCGTGCAGTACGCACCGCCCAAGGTGAAGGGCCGGGACTGGACCGATGCCGACCGCGACGGTTTCGCTGAAAGCGTGGTTGCGCAGATCGCGGAATACTCGCCAGGCTTCCGCGACCGCATCGTCCATATGGAGGTGCGCACGCCGCGCGAGATCGAAGCCGAGGTCGGCCTCACCGAAGGCAACATCTTTCAGGGCGAGCTGACCTTCGACCAGTTGCTGTTCAACCGGCCGGTGCCGGGCTACGCACAATACCGCTCGCCGGTCGGCGGGCTCTATATGTGCGGCTCCTCGACACATCCCGGCGGCGGCGTCATGGGCGCACCCGGCCGCAATGCGGCAGCCGAGATCCTGCGCGACCTCGCCAAATCGACCTCCCATATGAGCCCGGCCCATGACGTCATTTGATGCCATTATCATTGGCGGTGGCCACAACGGCCTTGTCGCTGCCGCCACTCTAGCGAAAGCCGGCCGCAAGGTGCTGGTGCTGGAAGCGGCCGGCGATGTCGGCGGCGCGGCGCGCACCGAAGAGTTTGCGCCGGGTTTTCGGGTCTCCTCGATCGCGCATGTGCTGAACCGCCTGCACCCCGACGTGGTGAAGACATTGGAGCTGGAGAAACACGGGCTGCAGGTCACCCGTACAGACTTCATGCCGTCAGTCGCCTTGGCGAAGGACGGCCCGCCGCTTGTCCTGCATGGCGCCTATGGCGAAGTGCTGACCGGCTCCACTCCGTCCGAGCAGTCCGCCTGGAAGGAATTGCGCGCGCAACTCATGCGCTATGCCGGCATCCTGAAACCGTTCCTGTCGCGGCGCCCGCCCGATCTCGGTGGCATGTCGCTGCTTGAAACCGCAGCGCTCGGCCAGACGGCCGTGGCGCTGAAAAAGCTCGGCAAGGAAGACATGCGCGACTTCCTGCGCGTTCTCCTGATGAACGTCGCCGACCTGCTCGACGAGCAGCTTGCCGATATCAGGCTGAAGGGCCTGCTTGCCTTCGACGCCACGCTTGGTAGCCACCTCGGCCCGCGTTCGCCGACCTCCCTGCTCGGCCTCTACTATCGGCTGGCCGGCGAGACCGGCGGCAAAACCGGCGCGCAGATGCTGCCGAAAGGTGGGATGGGTGCAGTCGTCGCCACGATCCGCGCGGCGGCGGAGAAAGCCGGCGTCACCGTCCGCACGGCAGCGCCCGCGGCCAGGATAGTCGTCGAGAAAGGGCGCGCCCTCGGCGTGACCCTCGACGGCGGCGAGGTGCTGCACGCCAGAACGATCGTTTCCGCCATCAACCCGGCGACCACAATGCTCGATCTCGTCGGCCCGCGCGAGATCGACACGGGTTTCGTGCGCAAGGTAAAGAACATCCGCATGAGGGGCGACGCGGCGAAGCTCCATCTGGCGCTCGATCGGCCACCGCAATTTTCCGGCGTCGACGCCGATAATCACAAGGGCCGTCTGGTTATCGCGCCCTCGCCCGACCATGTCGAGCGCGCCTTCAACCCGTCGAAATATGGCGAGTTCTCAGCCGAACCGGTGATGGAGATCACACTGCCGTCGCTCTCCGACCCGTCGCTCGCGCCAAGCGGCGCCTGTGTACTGTCGGCTGTCGTGCAATACGCGCCTTATGCGCTGAAAGAGGGTTGGGACGCCGGCAAGCCGAAATTCCTCAGAGCTGTTATGGCGCAGCTCGAAGCCTACGCCCCCGGTATCGGCAAGTCCGTGCTGCATGCCGAGCTTTTGACGCCAGCCGATATCGAAGCCAACTACCGCATGCCGGGGGGCCATTGGCACCACGGCGAATTGCAGGCCGACCAGATGTTGATGTCGCGGCCGGTCTCCGGCTGGTCGGGCTACGACACGCCGATCGAGGGGCTGTTCCTGGCCGGCGCCGGTTCGCATCCAGGCGGCGGCGTTTCGGGTGCTCCCGGTTTGAATGCGGCGCGGCGCATCATCGCGATGAAGGGATGATCGGATGTTTCAGCCAGTCAACGCCGCACTTTACGGCGAAGGAATGCCGTCATGACGAGTCCGATCAACAACGCCGCCCGCACCACAGCGCAGTCGCATTTCCGCACACTGCGTCTCGGCACGCCGTTCCAGCCGCGCATCGATGCGCTGGCCAGAACTCAGGACTGGTACAATTGGGCCGGCTATCGCGCGCCGCATTCGCTGTGGGACGAGGAACTCGAATATTTCGCCATCCGCAGCCAGGCGGCTTTGTTCGACATCTCGCCGATGACCAAATACCGCATCGAGGGGCCGGATGCCGAAGCCTTCCTCGATCGCGTCACGCTGCGCGATGTCACCAAGCTGAAACCGGGCCGCGTCCACTACACCGCATGGTGCGACGACGAAGGTTTTGTCCTCGATGACGGCACGCTGTTCCGGCTGTCACCGACCCGCTTCCGCCTGTGTTCGCAGGAGCGGCACCTGCCTTGGCTGCTCGACAGCGCCATCGGTTTCGAAGTGACCGTCGAAGAAGAGACTGAAAGCGTCGCTGGTCTCGCTCTGCAAGGCCCAACCTCCTTCGCCGTGCTGCGCGAGGCCGGCTTTGCCGGCGTTGAAAAACTCAAAGTGTTCGATCTCGCCGAGTTCCCGCATGACGGTAGCACCGTCACCATCTCACGCACCGGCTTCACCGGCGATCTCGGCTACGAACTGTTCGTGCCGGCCGAAAAAGCGCTCAGCCTCTGGGACCGCCTGATGACGGCAGGCGAACTGCGCGGCATCCGCGCCATCGGCTACGCCGCCCTCAACCGCGCCCGGCTGGAAGCCGGCCTCATCGTCGCCAATGCCGACTTCACCACCGCCGAGCATGCCATTCGCGCCGACCGTCTGCGCATGCCGGACGACATCGGTCTCGGCTTTATGGTCGATTTGGGAAAAGGCCATTTCAATGGCCGCCGCGCCATGCTCGAAGCGCGCGCCAAACGCAAGCTGCGCCACATGCTGGTCGGGCTGGAGATCGAAGGCAACATCCCGGCCGAGCACGCCATCGTCTACCACAAGAAGCATCAGGAGGTCGGGCTGGTCAGCGCCGCCATCTGGTCGCCGATGGCCAAGCGCAATATCGCCATCGCCTCGCTGACGCGTCCCTATGGTGATACGATGGTGGAAGACCTCTGGGTCGAGATCTACGCCATGCGCGAGTTGCAGTACCAGAAGCTGATGAAGCGGGCCAAGGTGGTGGCCCGTCCTTTCATCAAGCTCGACCGCCGCACCGCCAATCCGCCGGCGGATTTCTGATCATGGCCGACGAACCGGATGATGAGACGGAAGCCGCCGAACAGTGGCAGCTGGTCAACACGCCGCTCGGCGAAAAATGGTCGGGTCGTACCCGCTATGCCGCCGCCATGTACTTCTACAAGCGCGGCGAAATGAGCGCCGAGACGCTCGAAGTCTACCGCATCTGCGCGCGGCTGGACTGGGAGAACCCGCTGCCGATGATCAGGGATCGCGGCGGCCAGGATTGGCTGAAGCGCATGGGCGCTTAAGCCTCAGCCTATGGTTCTTTCGAGAACGCTCAGCCAGTTGCGATAGGCTATCTTCTCGATCAACGCGCGTCCGAAACCGCGCGCGGCCAGCGCATCTATCAGCTTCGGCAGACCGGCAACGTCGCCGATGACGGCCGGAATCATCGCCCCGTCGAAATCGGAGCCGAGACCGACGCCGTCCTCGCCCAGCGCCTGCAGCAGCGAGTCGACATGGCGCACCATGATGTCGAGGCTAGTGTCCGAATTCATCCGTCCGTCTTCACGCAGGAAGCCGGTGGCGAAGTTGAGCCCGACCATGCCGCCGGTCTCGCGGATAGCGCCGAGCTGCCAGTCCGTCAGGTTGCGCGAATGGGTGCACAGCGCATGCACGTTCGAATGGGTGGCGACCAGCGGCGCATCGCTGAGTGCGGCGACATCGCGAAAGCCCTTTTCGTTGAGATGCGACAGGTCGATCATGATCTTGAGCTGATTGCAGGCCTTGACCAGCGCCTTGCCGGCATCGGTCAGCCCCGGTCCAGTATCGGGCGACGACGGGAAGCGGAACGGGACGCCATGGCCGAAGGCGTTGGGGCGGCTCCAGACAATGCCGAGCGAGCGCAGGCCGGCTTCGTAGAGCACGTCGAGCAAGGTAAGTTCGGGATCGATCGCCTCGACGCCTTCAATATGAAACACCGCCGCGATCGAACCTTTCGCCATCGCCTCGCGAATGTCACCGGCACTGCGGCAGACTGTCAGCGCGCCCGCGCGCTCCAGCCGAAACAGGATCGAGGCCATGCCGATGGTGGAATTGAGCGCATCAGCGCGCGGCAGTTCCGGCGGCAATGGCTCATTGTCGCTCGGCGCCGGCGGCACCGCAGCACGTTTGCTCTTCTCGACCGGCGGTGGAAAGATCGCGAACATGCCGCCGGCAAAGCCGCCCTTCTTGGCGCGCGGCAGGTCTATATGACCGCCCTGCGTCCCCTCGATGAACAGCTTTTCGACGTCTGTGTCTTTCGACTGGTACAGTCGCAGCAGCGTGTCGTTGTGGCCGTCGAAGACGGGGACGAGATCGGGTTCGGTCATCAGGAAGCCATTCGGTCAATTGGCAGGAGCGGACGAACCGCGGCGAACTGTGTACTTAGGCAAGAAGGCCGAACTGCGCAAATGCCAGAGAGGCGTTCGCTCTTGTGGCTGAGCGACTCCGACCACCTGCCGGGTCCCCGCTGCTTCGCAGCGTCCCGGCGTTCGCCGGCCTTTCATCGTGCCACTGGCACGATGAATTCGCCTTCGGCGACCGGCAACTCACCCCACAAGGGGAGAAGGGAAAAAGGTCTATTGCTTCAGCACATCCGCCCATTCCGGATGGCGGCGGAACTGGGCGTTGGCGAAGGGGCAGAGCGGGATGATCTTCTTGCCCACTGCCCGCGCGTCCTCGACGGCGCGTGTGACAAGCCGAAGGCCGGCGCCCTGGCCGCGAAACACGTCCGGCACTTCGGTGTGATCGATGATGATCTGGTGCTCGCCGACCTTGGTGAAGGTCATTTCCGCCTCGGCGCCGCCGGGTCCGCGCAGCACATAACGTCCCTTCGAGCCGCGGTCCTCGAGTTCGATCTCAGGCAATTCGTCAGGCATCGCTTGCTCCTTCAACCGGCGCATCGGCAAAAAGCCGCCTCGCCGCTTCGATCTCGTTTGGTCGAATTTCGTGGCCGCCATCGTGCCACTCCACTGTGACATCGGCGCCATTGGCGCGCAAATAGGCCTCCAGCCGGGATGTCAGGTTGGGCGGGCAGATCGGGTCGCGCTTGCCGGCGGTGACCAGGATGCGGCGTCCGGCAAGGCTGCCCTGCACCTGCGGTTCGAACGGGATCAGCGGGTGCATCAGCACCGCCGCATCGAACAGCTCGGGCGCGGCGAACATTACGGACGCCAGGATGTTGGCG
Source organism: Mesorhizobium sp. M0001 (assembly GCF_040324255.1). Classification (NCBI taxonomy): domain Bacteria; kingdom Pseudomonadati; phylum Pseudomonadota; class Alphaproteobacteria; order Hyphomicrobiales; family Phyllobacteriaceae; genus Mesorhizobium; species Mesorhizobium sp. M0001. Next base: position 18,636 of record NZ_JAMYVS010000002.1, on the reverse strand, counting down.
CCGTTGGAATAGCCGAGACCCAAGACCGAAGATGGCCTTGCCGCTGCCACCTGCGCCTTGATGAAACCGGCCATCTTGGCGGTCGCCCGCGCGAGGTCGTCCATGTCGTAGACGCCCTCGCCGGTGCGGCGGAAGAAACGCGCCGCACCATGCTCGGAAACATCGCCGCGCGGCGATACGATCGTCGCCTGTGGCGCGAGGTCGCGCCCGAGCGACAGCAGCTGGCTCTCGTCCGCGCCGGTGCCGTGAAAGACGAAGAGCAGCGGGCCGCCGGGCGAACCCGGCAGCGCCTTATGGATGTAAGCTTCCTTGCTCATCGTCTCAGCCTTCCAGCTTCTGCAGATGCTCTTCAAGATAGGGCCGCAGATGCTGGTGCTGCGTCGGCAGTTTCAGGGCTTCGCCGAGATGGGCGGTGTCCTCGTCGCGGTCGAAGCCCGGCTCATTGGTGGCGACTTCGAACAGCACGCCGCCCGGCGTTCGGAAGTAGATCGCCCAGAAATAGTCGCGGTCGATCACCGGCGTCACGCCATAACCCGTATCGATCAGCGCCTTGCGCACTTCGAGCTGCTGGGCGCGGTTCTCCACCGCGAAGGCGACATGGTGGACCGAGCCGGCGCCGAGATTGGCAAAGCCCGCGGTAGGAAGCGATTCGATATCGACGACATCAGCGCCGTTGCCGTTCTTGATGGCGAGCCGGCTGACACTGCCGGACTTGTCCACTTGCTCATAGCCCATGAACTTCAACAGCTCTTCCGTGGCGCCACCATCCTTCAATCTGAGCGAGACCGAGTGGAAGCCGCGTATCGCCTCATCAGCGGGAATGCCGCCTTTCAACCATGGCGCGCGGCTGTCCGCCTTGTCTTCGACCAGCGCGAAACCGTCGCCGTCGGGACCGGCGAAGGCCAGCCGCTTCTCGCCGAACGTCTCTTCGCGGGAGACACCCGCAACGCCTTCATCGGCGAAGCGCTTTTCCCAATAGCCGAGCGTGCCGGCCGGCACCGAATAGGCCGTGGTACCGACTTCCCCGACGCCATGGCGGCCCCTGGCAATGTCCGGGAACGGAAAATAGGTCATCACCGAGCCGGGCGTACCGTGCTCGTCACCATAATAGAGGTGATAGACATCTGGCGCGTCGAAGTTGACGGTCTTCTTGACCCGGCGCAGGCCGAGCTTGTGCGTGAAGAAATTATTGTTCTGGCGCGCATCGCCGGCCATCGACGTCACGTGATGCAGGCCCTTGATCTGGTCGAGCATTGTCTTGCTCCTTCCCTTCGGTTTGCGGCTCTTGCCGCTGTCCACGCCTATATGAGGGGCCGCCTGGCAATGGCAAAGGCGGCAAACTCAGAATGGACTGTATCCCAATAGTGAACAGCAGGAAATTTTCGTTCACCATTTAAGCAAGACTGACAGGCTTGCGCTGCCGCCAAATTCCGGTTCATTGAACGTCTTCCCGACGTGACAGGATAGAGCATTGGCCGCGAAAAGCAGACGCCCGAACATCCTATTGATCTCCTGCGACCAATGGCGGGGCGATTGCCTGTCGGCTGCCGGCCATGCCGTGGTGAAGACGCCGAATGCCGATGCGCTCGCCGCCGGAGGCGTCCTTTTCATGCGGCATTACGGCGGCGCGGCGCCCTGCTCGCCGGCCCGCGCGTGCCTCTACACCGGCCTCTACCAGATGAACAATCGCGTCTGCCGCAACGGCACGCCGCTCGACGCCCGCCACGGCAACATGGCGCTTTCGGCCCGCGCCCTCGGCTATGATCCGACTTTGTTCGGCTACACCGACGTCTCGCCCGATCCGCGCACGATGGCGCCGGGCGATCCCCGGCTGAAAAGCTATGAGGGCGTGCTGCCCGGCTTCAGCGTTCGCCAGTTCCTGCCTGAGCATCAGAAACCATGGCTGTCATGGCTGAAGGCACGTGGCGTCGACACCAGCGCGGGCTCTCCCGGCATTCACCGCCCCGTAGGCGGGGAAGCGGGCGACGCCGTGACCAGCGCGCCGCCTGTCTATTCCAGGGACGAGACGCCGACCGCTTTTCTTGCCGGCGAATTCATTCGCTGGCTGGACGAACAGGATTCGCCATGGTTCGCGCATGTCTCCTTCATCAGCCCGCATCCGCCCTTTGTCGTACCGCGGCCCTACAACACGCTGTATGATCCGGCGGACGGACCGCCCTTCCGCCATGTCGAGACTTGGCAGGCCGAGGCGCAAAGGCATCCCTATCTGGCTTACGACCTTGGTCGCCAGAAGCGGAGAAGCTTCCGCCCCGGCACCGACGGCCACGTGCGCGACTGGGGCGACGACAACATCCGGGCCATCCGCGCGATCTATTACGGCATGATCTCGGAGGTCGACGCGCAGCTTGGCCGCATCTGGCAAGCGATCAAGACGGCGAATGCATGGGATGACACCATCATCGTGCTGACTTCGGACCACGCCGAGATGATGGGCGACCATTTCATGCTGGGCAAAGGCGGCTTCTTCGACGGCAGCTATCACATCCCATTGATCGTGCGCGACCCGCGTCACGGCAATGCAGCCGGCTCGACCGTCAACCACTTCACCGAGGCCGTCGACATCTTCCCGACCTTGCTCGATCTGCTGGACACCGACGCCCAGCTGCATCTCGACGGCCGCTCGCTAAAACCGTTCCTGCAAGATGAACCGCCTAAGGATTGGCGCGACGCGGCGCATTGGGAGTTCGACTTCCGCTCGATTGCCAGCGGTGAGGCCGAACGGCATTTCGGCATCGGCTCGCGCCAGTGCAACCTCGCCGTCATCCGTACGGAAAAATTCAAATACGTGCATTTCGGCGGCGGCCTGCCGCCGCTGCTCTTCGACATGCAGAAGGATCCGGGCGAACTGGCCAACGTTGCCGCCGACCCGGCCTATCTCAGCGTGCGGCTTGAATTTGCCGAGCGACTGCTTGCCTGGCGCGCCGAGCATCTTGACCAGTCGTTGGCGCTTGCAGAGCTGACGGACGAAGGGGTGGTGGATATGTGGTAGGCAGTAGGCAGTAGGCAGTAGGCAGTAGGCAGTAGAATGTTCTGGCGGCCTGATGCCTAGTCGCTTGGTTTTTCGCCTACTGCCTAATCCCTACTGCCTATTCCCTTACTGTACCATCATCCGCTGCTGGTCGCGCTTCTCAGCATAGCTGCCCTTGTCATAGGCAGCCTGCGCCTGCAGCTGCTCCTTGGTGAAGTTGGTGTAGAGATATTTGTTGCCGTCCTTGTCGGTCATGAATTTGAGCTTGTCCATGCCGACCGCGACCTCCTTGGCGCCGATGCCTAGAAAGCCGCCGACATCGATGATGACGGCATCCGGCTTGCTGTCGGGCGTGAGCACGACGTCGCCGATCTCGCCGACCTTGGCGTCGTTGGCGCCATAGACGGTGGTGCCCTTCAGGTCGTCGCCTCTGATGTTACCGACCGGCATTTCGGTCAATGTGGACTTGTCGATCGCTGCCGTTTGCGTCGGATCGGTGGCCTTTGTCCCGGCCGGAGCTTCCGCGGTCTTGTCCGCTGGCTGAGCATTGTCAGCCGGTGCAACGGCCGTCGGGGCAGCCGGAGCAGTCGGCTGCGTCGCGTCGGAGGTTGTCGTCACGGGCGCCGGATCATAGGGCTTCCGGTCGAAATCAGGCTGCGCCTGCAGTTCCTCCTTGGTCGTCTGCGCCACCAGCCAGCGATCGCCGTTCTTTTCGGCCCACCGCGCCTTGGCGAAATCATAGGTGACATTCTTTTCACCCATGCCGAGGAAGCCGCCGACGCCGATCACCAGCGACTGCGCCTTGCCATCCTTGGTCAGCACGATGTCGTTGACGTCGCCGATATTCTGGGCATCGTCGCCAGTGCCATTGTAGACATTCTCGCCGATGATGTTGGTTGCGAGATTGCCGTCAGCGCGTTTCACCGCCGGTTCTGACGGCGCGGCGTTGAGATCAACCGGCTTCTGCGGGTCGTTCTGCGCCGTGGAAGCAGGCGCCGAGGCCGGATCGTAAGGCTTGCGGTCGAAGTCGGGCAGCGCCGTCAACGCTTCTTTCGTTGTCTCGGCGACGAGCCAGCGGTCACCATTCCTCTCGACCCATTGCAACTTGCCGTAGTCGAAGGCGACGTTCTTGCTGCCTATGCCGAGGAAGCCGCCAACGCCGATAATGGCGGATTTCGCCTGGCCGTTTTCATCGAGGACGACGTCGCTGACGTCACCGATCTTCTGCGCATCGTCGCCAGTGCCATTGTAGACGGACTCGCCAATGATATTGGTCATCAGCGCGCCGTCGGCCTGTTGCGGCGCCGGCGCGATGGTAGCAGGGGCTTCAGCCGGCGCTGGGGTCGTCGCCGGGGCCGTCGTTGACTGCGCAAACGCACCGGTAGCGATCAGCGTTGCCAGTGCGGTCGTCGCGAACAGTGTGCGGATCATGATTAAGTCTCCTCTTGCGTGATCTCATGCGCGCCGCAATCGGCAAACCACTTGCCGGGACCGAAGGCGGCGCCTCCAATGGGATCACAACGTTGTGACAAGGCGCTTGTTCCGAAAAAACGGGAGCATCGAAATACCCTGGGCAAGTCCGCGGAATCGCCCGACATTCCCGCCCGGCCGATGGAACCTTTGCCAAGCTTGCCCGTTCAGCCTGCGGCTGGCATTCCGGCCGCTAAAAAGAATACGGAGTGGGGCATGCGATTTGCAGCGGTGCTGAACCGGGATGGCGGCACCTTGCGGACCACCGATCTTTCCGCGCTAACCGACCGGATGCGCCAGACGCTCGAGGCGGCTGGTCACTCCATCGAGATCGACATCGTCGCCGGCAAGGAGATTGTCGCGGCGCTCGACAAGGTCGCCGCGCGGCGCGACATCGACGTCGTGCTGGCCGGTGGCGGCGACGGCACCATTTCGGCCGCCGCGGGGCGGCTGATGAATGGCAAGAAGGCGCTGGCCGTCCTGCCTGCAGGAACCATGAACCTGTTCGCCCGCGGCCTTGGAATTCCGCAGACCATCGATGGCGCGCTGAAGTCCTTTGCTGACGGCGAGATCATGGCGGTCGATATCGCGAGCGCGAATGGCCGGCCGTTCGTGCATCAGTTCTCGATCGGCCTGCACGCCAGGATGGTGAAGCTGCGCGACAATATGGAATTCGCCTCGCGCCTGGGAAAGATTCGCGCCTCGGCCAAGGCCGCCTGGACGACGATCAACAATCCTCCCGCCATGAAGGTGACGTTGACGGTCGGCGAAGCCGAGATCGTGACCCGCATCAGCGGCATCGGCATTTCCAACAATCTGTTTGGGGAAGGCCATCTGCCTTATGCCGACAATCCTGCCGGCGGCGTGCTCGGCATCTATGTCACCGTGGCGCGGCAGCGTGGCGAGTTGGTCAGGGCGCTCTTCGACATGGCTCGAGGCAGGTGGCGCGACAGCGATCATGTCGAAACCCATCAGGCCGACAAGGCAATCGTGAAAATCCATACAGGGAGCAAGAAATTCGGCGCCGTCATCGACGGCGAACTGGTCAAGCTGGAGCGTGAAACGACAATCCAGATCCACCCTGGCGCACTGAACGTCCTGGTTCCGGCGCAAGCCGCCCAGGCAAAGGCCGCCTGATGCGATTACGAATGACGAGGAGAACCCTAGCCACCCGACTGCCCCTCGCCGGCTGGCGCGCTCTGGTTGGCCGGCGCGGTCTGGCCGGTGGGCTGCCCCTGGCTTTCAGGGCTATCTGGATCGATCTTTTGGCCATAAATCTCGGCCGCTCCCCAAGCAATGAAAGCCAGGAGCAACGCGGCGACCAATATGCGCAGGCCGTGCCAACCCCAGCGCCCCTGACGGGCTTTGTTTTCAGGGGCGATCTTGGTCATTGGCGGCGTTCCTATCGTGCAGCCGGGATGGTGGATAAAACCATCGCCGGCGAAACATGGTGGGGTAACGATTGCTTGCTACAAAAGTTCCGGCGCGACGGCCGCGCAAGGTGCGCGCCACCGCGGGTGGGGCCTGCAAGCGAGGGGGCTTGGTGGATAGCAAGGTGACGAAGCAGGCTGGTTTGCCGGTTGAGGTCCGCCGCGCCGTGGCGGCGCCGGAGCGGCTTGCCGTACTGCATAGGCTTGACGCGATCGACACCGACTCCGATCCCGACTTCGATCGCATCACCGGCCTTGCCGCAGCCGTGATGCAGGCGCCGATCGCGCTCGTCACGCTGCTCGACACCGAACGACAGTGGTTCAAATCCTGTGTCGGCTTCAACGAGACCGAAACCGCGACCGACATATCGTTCTGCGCCCATACCATTGCCGCCGGCGACGAGCCCATGGTGGTGCCGGATGCCAGCATCGACCCTCGCTTCTCCCGCAACCCACTGGTCACCGGCGAACACCATGTCCGCTTTTATGTCGGCGCGCCGATGGTGGTCGCCGGCGCGCGCGTCGGTACGGTGTGCGTATTCGACCGGGAGCCGCATGAACTTCCGTCCGCTGCCGCGCTCGATCATTTGAAATCGCTGGCCAGCCTCGCCGCCAGCCTGTTTACCCTCAAGGACGCCACCCGCAGCGGCGCCATTGCCACGGCTGCTTTGGCGCAGGAGGAAAAGCGCCGAGCCATAGCGCTCGATGCCGCCTCGCTCGCCAGTTGGGCCTGGGATATCCGCACCGACATGATCGAATGCGACGTGCGTTTGTCGGAGCTGTTCAACCTGCCGCGTTCGAACCGGCTGCGGGCGCGCGACATTTTGGCCGCCATCGACCCGCGCGACGTCTACCAGACCGAGACGCGCTTTCGCGATGCCCTGACCGGCAGCGACGACTATTTCGGCGAATACCGGGTCAAAGGCTTCGATCCGCCGCGCTGGATAGTCACCCGCGGCCGCGTCATCGAGCGCGACGGCGAAGGCAAGCCGACGCTTATCTTTGGCGTCAACTACGACATCTCGGAACGCAAGCTCGGCGAGGACCGGCAAAGGCTGCTGCTGCGCGAGCTCAACCATCGGGTCAAGAACACGCTGGCGACGGTGCAGGCGCTGGCGACGCAGACCGTTCGCCACGCTCGCCGCCCAAGCGAATTCCTGGAAGCCTTCGGCGCCAGGCTGCAGGCGCTGGGCGCTGCCCATAACCTGCTGTCGGATCGCGAATGGCGCGGCATCGGTATTCGCGAACTGATGCAGATCGAGGTCAAGCCGTTCGATTCGGCAGAACGGCCGCGCATCGTGATCTCCGGTCCGGAGCTGCTGCTTTCGCCCGACCAGGCGGTGGGGCTCGGCCTGATCATGCACGAACTGGCCAGCAACGCGCTGCAATACGGATCGCTGTCGGTTGGCTCGGGGAAGGTCGATGTCGACTGGAAGGCGGCGGGCAAGAAAGGCGCGCACCGCCTTGTGCTGACCTGGATCGAAAGCGGCGGGCCGAAAGTCGACCCGCCGGAACGCCAGGGCTTCGGCTCTATCCTGATCCGCCGCAGCCTCGCCAAGGTTTTGTCGAGCGAAGTGACCCACGAATTCCGCAGCGAAGGCGTGTTCGCCGAAATATCGATGCCGCTTGAAGATCTGCCGGCTTAAAGCAATTTCAGAAGTGCGAAGCGGTTTTCCCGGGAACAGCGTATCAGCGCGACGCGCTTTAGTCGGCTTCGCTGTCTGGATCGCCCGGATCCGGTTTGACGTTCTCGCGGTAGATGGCATAGGCCGCGAGCGCGATCATCGGGCCGAGAATGACGCCCTTCCCGCCTTTCCCCTTGAGCAAGGCCGGCAGCACGGCAAGCGCCGCGGTGATACCGAGCGCCTTCAGGTCGGCATTGCGCCTTCGCGCACGTCGGCGTGCACGCGTTCCAGCCGCAAGTTGATGAATGAGCACGATAAGCCCGGCCAGTACCAGGAAACCAGCGGCGAAGCCAAGACAGGCGGCCATCGAGCCATAACGGTCAGCCGCCCAGATGTAGGCCGCCCCCAGGAGAAACCCGAGGCCGCACAGGGCAGCCACGGCGGCGAGCCCGTAGACGATTGCCGCCGTGCGCGCGCGGCGCATGGCGGCAATGGCTTCACCCGAGGCCAAGGCCGAGATAAGCGGTGCCAGCATGCCCATCTCTGTCGAAACTAGCGCCGGGCAAGAAGCGCAAACAGGAAGCCGACGCCGGCCGCGATCGCCAGTGAAGTGACCGGCTTCTCGCGCACATTGGCCGTGATCTGGGCCTCAAGATCCTTGGCGTTGCCACGCAGGCTGTCGAAGACGGCTTCACCCTGGGCGCGCAACTGGTCGACGCCTTCGGCAGCAGCGCGCCGCGCCGTGCCGTAACCATGTTCGCCGGTCTTGGCCAATTGCTTGGTCAACTTTTCGATATCCGCCTTCAACTGCCGAATGTCGGCTTCCAGGTCGGCGTTCGTCTGACTTTCGTTGGCGGTTTTTCCTGCGGCAGTTGCCATTCTAAACTCCTTGCGTTTGCTTGGCTTCAAACGCCCGACACACGTCATGGTTCCGAAATCGGAGACCGTATCCATGAAAGGGTGTTTGCAAGTGCGAGTCCAGCCCCAGATGGAGGCCTGCCTGTCAGATCAGCGGCCGACGGCCTTCGCTTAGGCCCTCCCAGCGCGCGAGATCCTTCAGCCCCTCCCCGTCGATCACTTCGCAACCGCCGTCGCGCCAGGCGATCAGCTTGCGATCGATGAGCTTGCGGATCGTCTTGTTGGTGTGGACCAGCGACAGGCCGAGCGTATCGGCGACATGCTGCTGGGTAATCGGGATTTGCACCGGCGCCTTGCCGTTGAGCCCGACTGCCGCCGCGCGGCTGGCGATGAAGGCAATGAGATAGGCGGTGCGCTCGACCGCCGTACGCCGGCCGACGCTGAGCAGGTTCTCGTCCAGCATGCGCTCCTCGCGCGACGCCAGCCAGGTAATGTCGTAGGCAAGGCCCGGATGGTTGCGGTAGAGCTCGTGCAGGTTTTCACGCTCGAAGACGCACAACAGCATGGGCGACAGCGCCTCGACCGAGTGCTGCATTTCGCCCATCAGGCTGCCCTGCAGCCCGATAAGATCGCCGGGCATGGAGTAGTTCAGGATCTGGCGCCTGCCGTCCGACAATAGTTTGTAGCGGAAGGCCCAGCCCGAAAGCACGGTGTAGAGATGAGCACTTTGGCTGCCTTCGACCAGCACTGTGGCGCCCTTGTCGACGGCCAGTTCGCCCTTCTTGAACATGCTGACATAGGCAAGCTCCTGCTTCTCGAATTCCCGGAACACCGGCAATGGCCGAAGCGGGCAGATCTCGCATGGGTACTGACGGCTGGAAAACGAACGACCATTCTGGCCAGACATTTCGATCCCTCTTTCGAACGTCTCTTGCCAGAGACTGAGTGCTACGCCTTTGCAAGGCCGCGGTTCCGCTGCCGATGGCATGTCTTTTTTAAATGACAGGATGGCAAATAGCGATCATGACTCGCTACACTCCACTGAGGCGAATTCGAAGCCCGCTTGTGGAGTAGAGCCGGTGGCGAACTTTTCGGATTAAGGCCTGACCGATCCCCCAAGGTCCGCGATGCGGTTGACTGGAGTCACTGTACCCGATGCTGCAAGAATTGAGGAGAGATTGCCAAGTGCCGCCATTGCTTGAGGGATTGCGAATTCTTGTCTTGGAGGATGAATTCCTGATCGCCATGGATGTCGAGCAGCTTTGCCGCGACCATGGCGCGAACGACGTAGTGATTGCCCGCGCTCTGGCCGAGATCGATGAGCAGAAGGTCGTTGGCGAGTTCGACGCCGCTATCGTGGACCTCATGCTGGGCGGAACGTCCACACTCGATTTTGCCGCGCGGTTGCGCCAATCGGGCCTGCCGTTTGTCTTTGCCTCCGGCTATTCGGACCCCGATGAGATCAAAGGGTCTTTTCCCGGCATCCGCCTGGTCACCAAGCCCTATTCGGGGACCGATCTCGTCGAGGCTCTGGCGGCGGCCTGCGGCCGCGCGCCAGTCTGAGATATCTTCGATGCGTATGTGTAGAGAGCCCAGGCCCGCAAACGGGCCCTCCGCCGTCAGGCAGCGTTTGAACCCGTCACCTGGGACGAGATCGCGTCCGGCCCGTATTCGTCTTCGCCGGAGATTTTGAGGATCTCCTGCAACCGCGTGCGGGCCCGGCTGACCCGGCTCTTGATCGTTCCGACCGCACAGCCGCAGATTTCGGCGGCCTCTTCATAGGAAAAGCCTGAAGCGCCGATGAGGATGATGGCTTCGCGCTGGTCCTCGGGGAGTTGCTCGAGCGCGCCGCGAAAATCCTTGAGGTCAAGCTGGCCGTGCTGAGCCGGATGAACGGCAAGCCTGGCCGTCATGATGCCGTCGCTGTCCTGCACCTCGCGGCCGCGCTTGCGCATCTGGGAATAGAACTCGTTGCGCAGGATGGTGAACAGCCATGCCTTGAGATTGGTGCCGGGCTGAAAGCTCTCATGCTTGTCCCAGGCCTTGACCAGCGTCTCCTGCACCAGATCGTCGGCCTTGTCGGCATTCTGCGTCAGCGACACGGCAAAGGCCCGCAGGCTCGGGATCGAGCCGAGCAGGTCGGTCTTGAACCCTTGTGAGACAGCTGCCATGCCTCAGTCCTTCTTCTGTGCGGGTTCGGCCTTTTCCAGTTGGCTGAGCAACTGGGCAAAGCGATCCGGCACATTGTCCGAGACCAGTTCGTCATAATACTGTTTGAGTTTGCGGCCGATTTCCGAATTCGCCCCGAGCGGGTCGCCGGAATTGGCCCGGCGCCTGTCAGCGGCGCCAGCCAGCGTTTCTTTATTCATGTCCTTCATTTCGCCCTTAAATCCAGCGCCCCGAGCCGCCCCATTACACAACGCAAAGCGGCCCCCTCGTCTGGTTGCCCATCGCACCACAAACGTCGCCCGTACGGTTTCGTTCCACAAGTCTCGGAACTTTTTCGCAAAACCCGCGTTTGGGTGTTGGGGCTTGCAATCAGCTTGACCTGCAATCTATGCAATCACGTCATCTGAGGGAGACGTCTACCATGAGCCTTTCCGCAACCATCGCTCCGCACCTGCCGTTCCTGCGCCGCTTTTCACGCGCCGTATCCGGATCGCAGGAGAGTGGCGATGCGCTGGTCGCCGCGATGCTCGAAGCCATCATCGCCGACGTCGACATCTTCCCGCAAGCGTCAAGCGACCGCATCGCGCTCTACAAGGTATTCGCCAAACTGTTCACCTCCATTGCCATCCGCGTTCCGCAGGAGCAGGCGCAATCGGCATGGGAGCAGCGCGCCGCCGCCAATCTGAACGCCATTGCGCCACGGCCACGCCAGGCTTTCCTGCTGGTCGCGGTCGAAGGCTTCGGTGAAGACGAGGCAGCTGAAATTCTCGATGTCGACGCCAAGGAATTCTCCGAACTGCTTGCCCAGGCGAGCAACGAGATCTCTCGCCAGGTGGCGACCGATGTGCTGATCATCGAGGACGAGCCGCTGATCGCCATGGACATCGAGGAAATGGTCGAGAGCCTCGGCCACCACGTGGTCGGAACCGCGCGCACCCATACCGAGGCGGTGGCGATGTTCGGCAAGACAAGGCCGAAGATGGTGCTGGCCGACATCCAGCTTGCCGATGGCAGCTCGGGTATCGATGCGGTCAACGAAATCCTGTCGTCGACTTCGGTGCCGGTAATCTTCATCACCGCCTTCCCCGAACGTCTGCTGACCGGCGAGCGGCCTGAACCGGCCTTCCTCGTCACCAAGCCGTTCAATCCCGACATGGTCAAGGCGCTGATCAGCCAAGCGCTGTTCTTCGACCGGCAGGCCAAGGCCGCCGCGTGAAGTAGGGCCTTCAATCTCCAACTTTTCGCCGCCTCGCAGCGTTGGCGGCACTGGCGATCGCCTAACCCGGCGATCGGCGGCTGCCCGTCGCGCCGTATGGCGCTCACGCGCGCGAATCAATTCGCGTCCGGGCCCCTTCCAAAGACCTTCTTTTTCGGCAAATGGTGGAACAAACAGCAATCACTCACGTTCTTGATCCAGTATCGGAAGGAGACAGATCATGCTCTACTGGGCGCTCGTATTTCTCGTCGTGGCGATCATCGCCGGCGCGCTTGGTTTCGGCGGCATCGCCGGTACCTCGGCCGGTATCGCGCAAATATTGTTCTTCATCTTTCTCGCCTTCCTCGTCATCTCGCTTCTGGCCGGCCTGTTCAGACGGGCATCGTAGGAGCGGGCGAAGAACACTGGAAGCCGCACCCCTCAAACGGTTTCCAGCCACCGCCGGGCGATGTCCTCCAACGGGACATCGTCCGGCGGACCTTTTCTGGGGACCTACTCAGGAACTGAGTCCAAGTGAATCGTTCGGTCCTGATCAGGTGGACAGGTGATTGATGCGTTCCATTGGCGGAGGCGAGAGCGGACAGGGCGACGAGGTGATCGCACTGCACCCGGCTGAAAGCGGAATGCAGCTTGGCCGGGCCTTGCTTCACGCTCTGCACAATGCCGGCATTTCCGTCCTCTATCAGGATCGTGAATTGAAGACTGTATGGGCCCGCAACATGCGTGCGCCGTGGGTTTCCGACACAGCCGACAGCAACGGCGCGTTGCCACCGGCGCAAGCTGAGCAAATCGCCGCCGCCAAAAGCAATGTGATCGCTTCCGGCAATCCGGAACGCCTTGAACTGAGTGTTCCCACCGGTGATGGCATGCGCTGGTTCCAGGTATGGGTCGATGCCGATCGGGGCCATCGCGGCGACGTGCAGGGCGTCGTCACCACGATGGTGGAAACCACCGAGCAGAAACGCCGCGAACAGACGCTGAAGACGCTGTTGCGCGAAGTCAGCCACCGCTCCAAGAACCTGTTGGCTATCATCCAGAGTATTGCCACCCAGACCGGCCGCTATTCCGAGACACCGGACGATTTCCTGAAGCGCTTTCGCGGCCGCCTGCAGTCACTGGCTTCCTCGCAGGACCTGGTGACGTCGTCGAACTGGCGGGGTGCAGCACTTCGCGAGCTTATCCGCGGCCAGGTCGTTCGCTACGGCGCCGATCCCGCGCAGAGCCTGCGCTTCAATGGCGTCAACCCCTACCTCAATCCCAACGCGGCCATTCATATCGGCCTGGCCATGCACGAACTCGCCGTCAATTCATTCAGCTACGGCGCCCTGGCGCGGCCGGACGGCTTTGTCGAGGTAACCGCCGATCTGTCGAACGTCGCAGAGGCCGCAGACAAGCCGGCTTTGTCGCTGACCTGGGTCGAGGCCATTGTCGCCAATGATAACAGGCGCACCGAGAAACGCTTCGGCAGCGTTGCCCTCGAACGTGTCGTGCCGGCATCGCTGAACGGCACGGCGACGCTGGAGATCACCAGTGACCGCCTCGAATATCGCCTCGTCGTTCCGCACGGCAATTTCGAAACCGAATGAGCGGCGGGATTCCTTAACCGGCTGTTCACCATAAAATCCGATGCTGTGGTTCCCAGAGATTGCTGGATCTTGACCGATTCAACCGATGTTTCGGCCGCAGCCTGCAACGCGAGTATGGGAGGAATGATCATGACGGTTGCCGATATGAACAGGCTGGAGCAGGCCGCCCGGGTGTCGATGAGCGGCTTTCAGGATCCTGACGCTTCAGCCTCGCCTTTGCAGCACGCCTGGCATCCCTTGCTTCGCGTCGCCGCTGTCGCGCTCGTCGCCGCTGTTGTGCTGATCGTGGCGTCGCAATTGGTCTGAGCCAGATGCTCAGGTTCACGCTGCTCCCAAGCAGCCTGGCTCAGAAACTGTCCAGCTCGTAGCCGACCAATTATTAACGCCCCTTTCGGCACAGGAACTTTGACGGCTGTGGACCGTTCTTATGGCGAGAGGACGTGTCGCCGTGGAACACATCGCCGCTTTGCTTTTGGTAATTGGCTGTTCGAACAACATGACCGAATGCCGTGAACTGCCGGTGCCGGTCAGTGTTTTCGAAACCGCCGAAGCATGCACGGCAGAACGTCCATTCGCTGCCGGCGACGTGCAGGGTCAGGCCGAGCACGTCGTTGCCAAATGTCTTACGGTCGACCCCGCGCTGGAAGATGATTACGACCAGATCGTCTGGAACGTGCGCCCGGACGGCACCCTCGACGCGTCTTTGCAGATTTCCAGTGTCGTGGTCGCGTCGAACGCCACGCGCCGCGAAAAAGACTCTCTTAGCCAACAATAAGATCGAGCGGGCAAAGGCTGCTGTTTCGTGCTAAATAGCGGCTGGAGCTTACTAAAGTGAGGACAAAAGTGAGGAGAGATTCTATGCGGAAATTGATTATTGCCATGGTTGCGGTGGTCGCCGTCAGCGGCTGCAGCACGACCGAGCAGGATGTCGGTGTCGGCGCCGGTGTCGGTGCTTTGGCCGGCGGACTGATCGGCGGCGGCAAGGGTGCGCTGATCGGCGCAGCCGTTGGCGCCGGTTCCGGCCTGCTGGTGCGCAACCTGCGCAACGGCTATTGCCAGTATCGCGACAATCGCGGCCGGCTCTACACCGCTCGCTGCTGATCCGCTTCAAAAGCGTCAGACAATCGCGACGGAGACCGGTCAGCCGGTCTCCGTTTGTTTGACTGCATCAGGCTGCGGGATCCTGATTTCCACCGTAAGCCCATCGATGCGAAAATCTCGGGCAATCGTGCCGCGCAATTCGCGCGTGACATTGAGGTCGATCAGCTTGGTGCCGAAGCCGGTCTTCGCCGGCGCTTCGAGTTCCTTCTGCCCGGCCTCGCGCCAGTTCAGAACCAGCATCCGCTCGGACCCGCGCCCCTCGAACGACCAGTCGACCTTGAGCGCACCCACGGAATTGCCGGCCTCGCCATATTTCAGCGCATTCGTCGCCAGTTCGTGAAAGGTCAGGCCAAGCGCCTGCGTCGTCCTCTCGTCGAGCAGCACCTGAGGCCCTGACAATATCCCTTCCGGAAGCTCCTTGCCGAACACCTGGCCGAGCTCGATGCGCAGCAGGTCGCCAAGATCGGCCTTCTGCCAGCGCGAACGCGTCAGCATATCCTGGGAAGCCGCCATTGCCTGCAGGCGGGCTGAGAAGGAAGTTGAGAACTCCTTCACGTCGGTTGCTTGCGCTGCCGTCTGGCGCGCAATCGCCAGCACCCGCGTGATCGAATTCTTGATCCGATGCTTCATCTCCTGCAGCATCAAATCCTTTTCGAGCAGGCTTTTTTCCGTCGTTTCATGCAGCAGCGACTTGGCGTCGTAGGCGCGCTCCTGGTAGCGCGCCACCAACGCGATGGCCCCGGCCAGAAGCAGGCCGAACAGCCCGAGCATGACCGGAATGGCGCGCGAGGACGGTTGCGAAAATGCACTTGTCGGCCGAAACAGCACCGTCCACGGCCGACCGGCGACGATGATCTTGCGCGTCACCAACAGCCTGTCGCCAAAGCTCGCAACCGGCGGCGTTTCCGACTGGAACAGAAGATTGTCGGCGTCGGCCGTGCCGTCATAGACCGCGGTGTTGACCGGCAGCAAAGGCGTGCGGCTGAGCGCGGTCTGGAACAGGTCGCGGGCGCGGAAGGCCGCGTAGAGAAGGCCTGATGTCGATGATCTGGACGCATTGATACCATCCGGCGCGGTTTCGACATTGAGCCTGACGAAGACCAGGAAACCGGTAAAGGTCTGCGCCGCGCCAGTGTCCTGGCCGAGCTGGACCAGACCGCTTGCGTGCTGTGCGTCATCGGCCATCGCTTTTTCGATCGCCTCGCGCCGCACCGGCTCGGTGAACATGTCGTAGCCGATGGTGGATTCGTTGGCAGGGTCGAGCGGCTCGAACAGCACGACGGGCGTGCGCCATGGCTGTGTCGTGTCCGGATAGACCGTGTGGGCGGCGCCGCGGTCGCGCAACATGTCGCGCTCGACCGCCGCTTCGTCACCGGTCTTGGCCAGCCTGAGATAGCCGATGCCGCGCAGGCCGGCGAAATTGTTATCGACATCGAGGGCGCTGAAGAAGGCCTTGAATTCGCTACCTGAAATCTCGCCATTGCGGGCGTCGAACAGCGCCTGCGTCGAGCGCAGCAGTGACAGATGCAGATCGATACGGCTTTCGATGCGGTTGAGCGCGTCGTCGGCCGTCGCCTCGAACTTGATGCGCGCCGCTTCCTGGGTCGCGAAATAGGCGAAGCCCGCCATCGTCAGGCTGATCAGTGCAACGGCAATGAAGGCAAGGATCGGGAAAAACTTCTTCAACGCAGGCCCATGGACGGTTCGGGACCTTTATGGGCAAGTCGCCGCGGCAAGACAATGGCGCGGCCAAGCCATAATGACAGCTGGCATATCATGCATATTTAGCCGGCTTATCGATCTCGAGCATCAGTGAACATGACAGCTGACGATAGCGTGGTCTCAGGCCGCGATCTTCAGCGCACCCGGACCGGGAATGGCGCCGGGCGGGCACTTTCCCAGGATGATCATGCCGAGCACTTCGTCCTGCGTCACATCGGTGGTGAGCGCGGTGCCGACGACCTGGCCGTTCTTCATTACGCAGACCCGGTCGGCAAGCTCGAACACGTCGTGAATGTCGTGGCTGATCAGGAAAATGCCGATGCCGTCGGCCTTGAGCTGCTTTACCAGTTCGCCGACCTGCGCCGTCTCCTGCGGCCCAAGCGCGGCCGTCGGTTCGTCCATGATCAGGATGCGGGCGTTGAACAGGATGGCGCGTGCGATCGCCACCGACTGGCGCTGGCCGCCCGATAGCTTGATCACGGGCTCCTTGAAGCGCTGGAAGCGCGGATTGAGCCGGCCCATCACCTTGCGCGCCTCGGCCTCCATGGCGACATCGTCGAGTGTCCCCCACGCGGTCATCAGTTCGCGGCCGAGGAAGAGGTTGGCGGCAGCGTCGACATTGTCGGCCAGCGCAAGCGTCTGGTAGATCGTTTCGATGCCGTATTTCTTGGCGTCGCGCGGATTGGAGATCGAGGCCTCCTGGCCGTTGACCAAGATCTGGCCGGCATCGCGCTTGTAGGCGCCCGACAGGATCTTGATCAGCGTCGACTTACCGGCGCCGTTGTGGCCAAGCAGCGCCACCACTTCGCCCGGGAAAAGATCGATGGACGCATCGTCGACGGCGCGAATGCCACCGAACGCGATCGAGATGTTGCGCATGTCGATCAGTGGCGTACCGGTGGGAGCAGTTTTTTCCATAATCGTTCCTCCCTAGACGCGCTTGCGGTAGACGGTGTCGAGCCAGACGGCGATGACCAGGACAGCGCCAACGACAATGCTCTGCAGCGGCGAGTCGATGCCGAGCAGCACCATGCCGGATTGCAGCGACTGCATCAGTAGCGCGCCGAGCATGGCGCCCATCACCGTTCCGGCGCCGCCCGCGAGCGACGTGCCGCCGATGACAGCGGCCGCGATCACCAAAAGCTCGTCCAGTGTGCCCAGCGCATTGGTTGACGCATTGAGACGGGCCGACGAGATCGCCGCGCTGATTGCAGCCAGCACACCCATGATCATGAACACCTTCATGGTCACCCAGCGCGTGTTGATGCCGGCGAGTTCCGCTGCCTCCGGATTGCCCCCGATGGCGAAGACATAGCGGCCGAAACGCGTGCGCTTGGTGATGAACGTCATGATGATGCCGACAATCACCGCCATCAGCACCGGTATGGCGATGCCATGCGCGATGAACAGCCCGCCTTCGGGAACGGTGATGCCGTTCTGCTGTGCGTACTGGCGCACGATGCCGATCGGCCATGGATAGGAATTGGCGATCCACACGGCGCCGAGGATGGCCGCGCAAGCGACCACGCCAAGCAGGGTCTCGGCCCAGACG
This sequence comes from Mesorhizobium sp. M0001, assembly GCF_040324255.1. Taxonomy (NCBI): domain Bacteria; kingdom Pseudomonadati; phylum Pseudomonadota; class Alphaproteobacteria; order Hyphomicrobiales; family Phyllobacteriaceae; genus Mesorhizobium; species Mesorhizobium sp. M0001. The sequence continues at coordinate 918 of NZ_JAMYVS010000002.1, read as the reverse complement.
GGGCGCAGTGGAAAGCTGAAGCGCTTGCGCTGCGAGCGACCGTTGAGCAGCGCGAAGGCGACCGCCGCGCAGGCGACGATGCCGACGATCCAGCTGGCAGCGGCGCCAATCGAGCCGCGTGGTCCGCCGCCCATCAGCTGGAAGGTGGCGTCGAGTGGCGCGACCGTGCGCCCGCTGGTGATGAGCCATGCCATGCCACGCCAGACCAGCAGGCCACCAAGCGTCACGATGAAGGCCGGAACCTGCATATAGGCGATGATGAAGCCCTGGAACGCGCCGATCAGCAGACCAAGCACCACGCCGGCGGCAAGCGCGACGACCCAGAGCCAGGGGTTTCCAAGCTGGAAGCCGATGACGCGAATCAGGAATTCGGCCTGTGCCACGCCCATGATCATGCCGATCACGCCTTCGACGGAGCCCACCGAAAGGTCGATGTTGCGCATGACGATGACCAGTACCATGCCGGTCGCCATGATCGCGACCGAGGACGTCTGCACCGACAGGTTCCAAAGATTGCGCGGCGTCAGGAAAAGCCCACCCGACAGGATATGTATGCCGACCCAGATGACCAGCAGCGCGCCGACCATGCCGAGCATGCGCGTGTCGAGCTCGGTCGCTTTCAGGAACCGGGCGACCGCGCCGAGTTCAGACGCTCGTGCCGTATCGGCCTGCGGATTTGAGGTCGTGTCGGTCATGATGTCCTCCAGCGGCTTGCCGTCTGGCGCGGATGCCGGACCACAGCCTAGAAGTTTGCCGCCGATGGCGGAAACACACAATTCTCGTAGAGAAAACGCCCCCGCGTTGAACCCCCGCGGGCGCCATTATTTAAATAGTAGCGGTAAAGTTGAAACCCCCCCCCAGGCCCCCCCGCACCCAGTGGCCACATTCGGCATTGTTTTACCCCCCGCCGCGGATACC